>JAMOPR010000166.1 GCA_027064485.1 Desulfurobacteriaceae bacterium
CAGAAAAATCCCCACCCCTCCCTCTAAAACCGCCCTCCGCAGTCAAACAAAAACAGTCGAAGAAAATGTAGAATTTTACGTAATAGACACCATAGGTGAACTCTCCTCCCTTTACGCTTACTGCGATGTAGCAGTTATAGGCGGAAGCTTCGTAAAAGGAATTGGAGGACACAACCCTGTGGAAGCAGCAGCCTGGGAAAAACCTGTAATAGTAGGAATGCACGTTGAATCCTTTGAAGACGTCGTAGAAACACTCCAAACACCTAAAATAGAAGCATCCCAAATATCGGGAACGCTAAAAAAACTACTATCAAACGAAGTAGAAAGAAAAAAACTTGCAGAAAAAATCCACAAAAACTACCTTAAACAGAAAAACGTATTAGAAAAGATTCTTACAGCCATAGGAGAAGGCGATTGAACGCAGAAACGCTAAGGAAAAAAGTAGCTAAAAAAGAAGGCACTTACGCCCTTCTATACCCCTTATTTTTCGCGCTATCAGCTCTTTACTGTGCAATCGCAAGAATCAGAAACAAACTCTACGACTGGAAAATCCTCCCCTCCACCTCCTTTCCCATCCCCGTCATATCCGTGGGCAACGTAATAGCAGGCGGCAGCGGGAAAACCCCTTTAGTTGAATCAATTTACACCACCTTAGAAGAATCAGGATTCCGCCCAGCAATCGTTACAAGAGGCTATAAAGGGAACTTCAAAGGAACGGCTACAGCCACGTCCGATGCGAAAAAGTTTGGAGACGAAGCCGCCGTTTACGCGCTCAAAAACTACTTTACCGTGGTCAGCAAAAACAGAGTAAAAGGCGTTCAATTTGCCGCAGAAAACGGCGCAAACGCAGTAATATTAGACGACGGTTTCCAGCATAGAAAGATAACTCCAACAATCAACATAGTAGCAATAGACCCTTTTAACCCATTCGGAGACAACAGATGCCTGCCATTAGGGTTACTGAGAGAACCCCTATCAGGTCTTGAAAGAGCAGATGCTTTCGTAATAACGAGGGCAAACGTAGTAAACAGAAAACGTCTTGAAAGTGTAGAACTATACCTTAAAACTTATCGCAAACCTATCTTCCACGGCACACAGGAATTCAAACATTGGGTAAACAAAAACTTTCAGAAAACCTCACCGCCCGAAAAAGAAATAGACGTCTTCTGTGGAATCGGAAACCCAGGACAGTTCGTTGAAATGCTCATAAAAATGGGATTTAAAATAAGGAACCTTTTTATCTTTGAAGACCACCACAGCTACACAGAAAAAGATTTAGAAAAACTATCAAAACTTAAAAATCCCGTAACAACAGAAAAAGACCTGATAAAAATTCACGACAAAATAAACTTTGACGTTAAGGTGCCAGTTCTAAGAATGGAAATCCCGGGACTAAAAGAGTTTCTTTTAAACAACATAAAAAACGTAGAAAAAAATGAAGAGGAGAACCTTGAAGAAGGTATCGCACCTGCTGGAGTATCTGCTTTTGAAAGCAAGTCTTTCCTTTCTACAAAACGTTAGCAGAGAAACGGCATTTAAAGTAGGAAACGCTCTATCAAACTTAGCTTACAACTTACCGAGAATAAAAAGGGTAACTGAAACAAACTTGAGATTTACGGGACATCCAACATCAATAGGCATAAAAAGCCTACAGAACTTCGTCAGGTGTTCTATAGATTTTTTCCGTTCACTTAAATACCCTTTTGAAGAACTCTCATCGCTCATAGAAGAATGCCCCCTCGAAAAAATCCCGCCCGGCGGTGGTATTCTCCTCACAGCCCACATAGGCAACTGGGAACTTATGGGTGCTTTCTTTTCCGTAAAATCTGGCGGGAAACTGTCAGTTGTAGCAAAACCGATGAAAAACGAAAAAGTTAACGCCCTCATCAATAATATCCGCCAAAAATGGGGAATAAAAGTCATTCCAACCGGTAACGTCATAGAAATGGTAAAAGACTTAAAAAGAGGAAAATACTTAGGAATTCTCCTTGACCAGAGACCA
The DNA here is from genome assembly GCA_027064485.1 of Desulfurobacteriaceae bacterium. Classification (GTDB taxonomy): domain Bacteria; phylum Aquificota; class Aquificia; order Desulfurobacteriales; family Desulfurobacteriaceae; genus Desulfurobacterium_B. The sequence goes on from JAMOPR010000166.1 coordinate 2,003, forward strand.
AAAGTAAAAGAAGGCATTCTCACAGAATTCTTAGGAAGAAAAGCCTACACTAACAAAGGTGCAGCGGTTCTCAGTATAAAAACGAAAAAACCTGTAATACCCGCTTTCTGCTTTA
>JAMOPR010000167.1 GCA_027064485.1 Desulfurobacteriaceae bacterium
AAGGAAATCAACGCTTATAATATTTCCGCCCAACTTTTCTACAAGGTCAATGGCGGCACTCATCGTCCCGCCGGTTGCCAAAACGTCGTCTATTAAAACAACTTTCATCCCTTTTTGAATTGCATCTTCGTGAACTTCTATCTTATCTTCACCGTATTCAAGGGTATAAGTAGCGCTAATCGTTTTGTATGGAAGCTTCCCAGGCTTTCTTATTATTGCCAAGCCGGCACCGATTTTATAGGCAAGAGCAGAAGCAAGGATAAAACCTCTTGACTCAATGCCTGCAACGATATCAACGCCAAGACCGATATACCTGTTACCTATGTAGTCAATCACTTTTTGAAAAGCCCAAGGTTTGTGAAGCAACGGAGTAATATCTTTGAAAACGATACCAGGCTTTGGAAAATCGGGAATGTCCCTTATCAGAGACTTAAGTTCTTCAATTTCTTTATGGACATTAAGGTCTGTTTCTTTAAGGTTTTCCATAGTTACCCTTCCTCCACTTTTAAAAGTTTCTTCACAATTTTAACAGCTTGTTGAGCGTCCCCGCCGTAAATTCCGCCTATTTCTTCTGCAAATTCAGGAGTAACAACGGCGCCGCCAACTATAACAGGAACATCCAAGCCTGCTTCTCTTAAGGCATTTATCGTTTCTTTCATTGATGGCAAAGTGGTTGTCATCAATGCGCTTAAGCCCACAACGTCTGCGTTTTCCTTTTTAACGGCTTCAACTATTTTTTGAGGAGGAACGTTAGTTCCAAGGTCAATAACGTTGAATCCGCTATTTTCAAGCATCGTTATAACGATGTTTTTACCTATTTCGTGAACATCTCCGTGAACGGTAGCCATAACGATTTTACCAGAAAGTTTTAAGTCTCCACCCTTCTTTTTCATCTCCCTCTTTAAGATTTCAAAGGCACTTTGAACAGCCTGGGCAGACTTTAGCATTTGCGGAAGGAATATTTTTCCATCTTCAAATCGTTTTCCAATGACATCAAGAGCTGGAATGAGAGCCCTATCACTAATTTCCATAGGTTCAAAAGAAGAAAGCGCTTTCTCAACTATCGGTTTTATTCCTTCTCTATCGCCTTCAAGAACTTTCCTGAAAATTTCTCCTAAAATACCGGAAGGAGCGTCTTCGTCGGAAGATTCCTTTTTATCTTCCTCTTTCCTTTCAGGCTTCACGCTTATCTCTCTTCCCTGAAGATAGGAACAAGAAAGCTGGCATATTTTTTCCAAAACCTCTCTACATTTATCATCGTGCATTTTAGGTTTGTAGTTTTGGAACTTTTCAACATAGCGAACAGCACCCTTATCTTTACCTACCAAAACATCGGAAGCGTATATGGTTTCAACCATTCGGCTGTCGCCGGGGTTAACGATTCCAGAGTCAAGTCCAAATTCTATAGCCATAGCCATAAATGCCGAGTTTATTAGAGGTCTTGCAGGAAGCCCAAAGGAAACGTTGCTAACGCCTAAAGTAGTAGCAACGCTAAAACGCTCTTTAACAAGCCTTATTGCCTTTAAAGTTTCAACGGTTGCTTCCTGCATTGCGCTTGCCGCAAGGTTCAAAACATCTGCAATGATTGAATTTTTTTCTATTCCTTGCTTCTCACACTCTTTTATTACCTTTTCGACAACGGCAACTCTATCTTCTGCTTTCTCCTTTAAACCTTCATCATCTATTGCCAAAGCTAAAACGTTTGCGCCAAACTTTGCAGCTATGGGTAGAATGTTTTTTATATCTTTTTCTTCCCCAGAACAGGAATTTACTATCGGTCTGCCGTCACACATTTTTAAGCCTTCAAGTAGAGCCTGAGGGTCTTTCGTGTCAATCATTATAGGAACATCAACTGTTTCTATAACAGTTTTTACAGCCTGTTTCATTGCAGCAGCTTCATCTATTCCCGGAACACCGACGTTAACATCTAAAAGGTCTGCACCTTCTTCTACCTGTTTTTTAGCTTCCTCTCTAACAAGGGAAAAGTCACCTTTTTTAAGAGCTTCTTGAAGGCGCTTTTTACCTGTTGGATTTATCCTTTCACCGATAATTCTTGTAGGAAAGTTGCTACCGATAAATACTAACTTTGTTCTACTTGCAACTTTCAAACCTTCAATTGGATGTCTTTCAACAGGTTTAAGGTCTTTAACTGCTTCTTTTATGGCTTTTATGTGAGCAGGTGTTGTTCCGCAACATCCGCCTATGATGTTCGCGCCGGCTTTAACGAATTCAACAGCGTATTTGCCAAACGTTTCAGGAGGTTCAGGGTAGTAGGTTTTTCCATCCTTTAAAACGGGTAAACCGGCGTTTGCGTAAACGATTATCGGCGTATCTGTTACTTTAGCCATCTTTTCTATTAAAGAAACAAAGTTTTCCGGTCCTAAAGAGCAGTTTGCACCAACGGCAGCAACTTTTAAACCTTCAAAAACGGCTGCTGAAACTTCCGGCGGCGTTCCCAAAAGGGTTCTGCCATCTTCCTGGTAGGTCATGCTGACCATAACGGGCAGGTCGCAAACCTCTTCCGCTGCAATAACGGCAGCTTTTGCCTCTTTTATGTCGGACATCGTTTCTATGAGGACAAGGTCTGCTCCCGCATCTGCGCCGGCTTCTATCTGTTCTTTAAACACGTCAACGATTTCATCAAACGTTAAGTCCCCAACAGGTTCAACGAACATTCCGGTAGGACCAACGGAAAGAGCTACCAAAGCTTTTCCTTCTGCTGCTTCTTTTGCAAGACGAACACCTGCAGCGGTAAGTTCTTTTACTTTGTCTTCAAGTCCGTAGTGAGAGAGTTTTATCCTGTTGCTGCCGAAAGTATTTGTTTCTATAATGTCCGCACCGGCGGAGATGTAGGCGGCGTGGATTTTCTTCAAGACTTCAGGTTCTTTTATGTTAAGGAGTTCGGGGGCAAAGTTGACATCTACCCCCGCCTCCATAAGCATCGTTCCCATAGCACCGTCTAAAACCCAAACCTTGCTCCAAAAATCCACTCCACACCCTCCTACATTACGCAGTCAAGGTTGTTGTAATAGTAGGTAACGCCGTATTTTTTCTTCATTTCGCTCAGCACTTTGTTCGCAGTTTCCTCAAACTTCTTACGAAGGAGTGTCCTTTTAATGGAAGAGTAAGCATCCCCGTAAGGAATAGGTTTCGGAGGTATTCTTTTCTTAACGATAACCAGAAGAGTTGTGCCGTTAGGTAATTCAACAATTGCTTTATCTTGCTTCTCTTCAAAAACAAGCGTAGCTACGGGAATTTTACCTACATCTGTAGACATAACTCTCCACATCTTACCAGTTTTAAATATTTCGGGAGGGATGGCTTCTTGGGGGGATTTTCCTTTCTTTATCAAATCCAACGCTTTCTTTGCCTTTTCTTTATCTTTAAACTGGTAAATAATTACATAAGCCTGTGCTGGCGTTTTCATCTCACTTTTATGTTCTTCGTAATACTTTTTAATCTCCTCATCTGAAACCTTAATTTTCGGTGCAAGCTCCCTCTCAAAAGCCCTAACAGCTTCGTTTTCCTTCATACGATTGATAAGACTTGCAAAATCAGGTTCTTTATCCATTCCTTTGTCAAGAGCTTTAAGATAGAGAACGTAATAAGTTACAGCATTTTTCAAGGAATCTTCCGTAACGGAATTTCTCACAAGAGGTTTAACGTCTGAGTAGCGAATTTCTTTACCGTTATAAACTGCCACTGCAGTGTTATCGTTTAAGTTTTTAAGATTCACTTTTCTAAACTGAATCTGCTTCTGAACCTCTTTAAAAGCTTCATCTCTCAATTTTTGGAGTTTCTGGGCTTCAAGATTCATCTTGATAAAACGTTTTTCCATAGGAGTTACTTTCTTACCTTTGTAATACTTCTTTATCGCTTCTTCAACTTCTTTATCGGTAACAGAGTAATCCTTTATTTGGGAGTTTAAATACCTCAAAGCAAGCTGATGTATCTCAAATCGTTCAAAGCGGTTCTTAATTTCAGGCTTATCAAAAAGTCCTTTGTTCTCTTCGTAAAGAACGATGAGCCTTCTATCAACAATTTTCTGCAGAAGCTTTTTCTTACCTTCTTCTCCACTATAAAATTTCTCCAAAGCCCACTTAGGAATGGTTTTTTCAATTCCTTTATAGTAAGCAACTGTAATTGTTTCGTTGCCCACTTTCGCAAGGGGAGTATCGGGGCTACAAACTTTCTGATGCTGTTGAGGAGCTTTAACAGAAGTGTTTTCTACAGTTTTTCCAGATTTATGCTCACAGCCTGCCATAAGTAAAAGTGCCGTTGAGATAGCTATAAACTTCCTCATTTAAAACCTCCAAAAATTTTGCAAGGATTGTATCAAAGTATTTTTTAAAAATTTTCTAAAAATCGCCTTTTTCTGCATTACTCTATCTTTTCCAAAATTTTTTCCGAAAGAAGAAGCAAATAATCGGAACTCTCAAGGCATTCCACCCAATCCTGCGGTATTGCCTCAAGTCCCAGGTAGCCGCCGGAAAGCGCACCCGTCACAAAAGCTATAGCATCCGTATCTCCTCCAAATTCTCCGTAAGAATTTACTGCTGTGAGAACAGCTTTTCTGAAATCACGGGGATATTGAAGAAGTATGTAAAGGGCAAGAGAAAATGCTTCGGGAGCGTAAGAACCGTTCCCGATTAAAAGAATTGCATCATCTATTGTTTCAACATTTTTCTGAAGAACGTTTGTCACAAGGTCAAGATAGGATTTAACCATTTCTGTTTGAGCGTATTCTCTCAAAACGTCCAAAAAACCGAACCTGTCTTCTGGGGTATCAAGTAAGATTCTACCCGAAATAACTTCGGAAACAGCAACAGCTAAAATGCCTGCAGTATCTATTAAGGTTTCATCTCTGTGGGTAACAGAAGCTATAAGGCATCCTTCTTCGTAAGCATCTGAAGGATTATCCCACCTGTAGATTCCACCTGCAACTGCTGGAACTGCACCGTCTATATCGCAGGATTTAACTCTCGCTTCATCTATATCAAGCCCGCCGGCGTAACCTAAAGCGGCGTTAATGTGGGAGCCGGCTGGGTAGCGGTGGGATTTTTCATCCTTTACCCATTCAATCAGTTTTTCAAGGTAGGCAATTTCATCAAAATAGCCTTTTTCGGCGTAAACTTCTAAAACCTTCATAAACATTTGGGTTTCGTGGGAAAATTGACCTTTTTTCAAAAAGGGACATACCGAATTGGGAGAAGGATTAACAAAACCTATTATTGCTGCACCGTAGGATTTTTTAACCGTTTCTCTGTCCATCTCTTCAACTAACGTTCCTAAAGCATCACCTATTGCAGCACCTATTACCGTTCCTTTTACTTTACTCTCAAGCATAGATGCCTCCCGAAAAATTAGCAGATACAAATTTAAATCCTATAATTTACATTACCACCGAAAGCGGAGAGAAAGTTGCTACCGGACAGAAAAGTAGCACTTAAAAATTATAGAGAGCTAAAATTAAGAAAAAAGGCATTTGTCTTTTCTCTCTTTATTCCGGGATTGGGACAGTTTTTAACCGGAAGGAAAATTACAGGTCTGGCATTTTTCACGCTCTTTTTCTTTCCCTTCTATTATCTATATCTCATAGGTCTTTCGTTGAATTATGGAACAATCTCCCTACTGATATCGCAAATCACGCTTTATATTCTGCAAGCCTGGGATGCGTTAAAATCGGCTAAAAGGGAAACGTCGCCGTGTGAGGATTTTTGTCCTGCAAAAGTAAATATTCCAGCGTTTATGGGAAAGTGTGAGGAAGGAAATGTGGAAGGAGCGTGGGGGATTTTTTCTATCTATTCTCCTTTTCCATTCACTTTAGGTGAAATATGCCACGCTCCTTGCGAAGAAAAATGCGGAATTCTTCCAGAAAGACCTCTGAGAATAAGAGAAGTTCACAGAGAATTAGGAAAAACCTTTTTAAACCAATTAGAAATAAAAAGAAGACCTCCTTTTCTCCCATTAACCGATAAAAAAGTAGCAGTAATAGGAGGAGGAATAGCAGGCATAACAGCAGCTTACTATTTAGCTTCAGCAGGTATTCATGTCGACATTTTCGAAAAAGAAAACGAATTGGGAGGAACTTTAAACTATATTCCAAACTTCAAACTCGACAAAGAACTATTCCAAAAAGAGATAGCACTTGCCACTTCCTTTAACTGCATCAGAATTTTCACAGAAAAAGAAATCGAATCAATACCCAAAACATACGATGCAGTAATAGTAGCCGTAGGAAGCCAAAAAGAAAAACAGCTCGAAATTCCTATTCAAGGCACCCCAAACATTATCTACCCTCTCTCTTTCCTCAAAAATCCCCCCCGCCCCCTCACCTCAAAAAAAATCGTAATTATCGGCGCCGGGGACACTGCCTTTGATGTAGCAAGATTATCCGTTCGTTTAGGTGCTGAAACAACAATCTTCTACCGCAGCAGCGAAAGCTCAATGAAAGCCCAAAGAAAAGAAATATCAGCAGCGATAAAAGAAGGTGTAAAAATCCGCACCAACTGCCAGCCGGAAAAAATAAAAGACAACACAATAATCTTCTCCTGCGGTCAAGTAAGTTTCGACTATTTAATTCCCGCTATAGGCTTCGAAAAAGATGAAAAGTTTATCAATCAACTCAGGTCAAACCATCCTAACGTCGTATTGGCTGGTGATGCAGAAAACGGCATGTCAAACGCAGCTTTAGCCTCATACTCGGGTAAACTGGCAGCATATAAAGTTCTTAAAATGCTAAAGTTACAAGACAGAGCTTGGTTTATGGTTGATATAAAAGGAAAAAAACCTCCCAAACCGCAAGGTGAAAACATATTTTTAGTTTCAGAAAGTTCCCTGTGCCAACACTGCGGTGAAAAGGTAAGGAGTTAAACGATGGAAAAGTTAGCCCCAAGGCTTGAAGACTATCTCGAAACAATCTACCTCTTAGAAAAGAAAAACGGCGTAGCGCGAGTAAAAGAAATCGCCGAAAAGCGAAACGTAAAAATGCCAACCGTTACAGAAGTCCTGAGAAGATTATCAGAAAGGGGTTACATAAACTATGAACCTTATGGTTACGTCACGACAACAGAAAAAGGTAAAACTTATGCTCAAAGAATATACAACAAACATGAAGCCATAATAAACTTCATGAAAAAAGTTTTGCTCTTACCAGAAGAGAAAGCCGAAGAAGAAGGCTGCCTCATGGAACATCATCTTTCTTCAGAAACAGTAAAAAGACTTAACCAACTAACAGACTTTTTCATAGAAAAGAAATTGGATGGAGAGTTTAAGAAGTGGTTAAAGAAGAAATAATTAACCCCAAACTGGTTGAAGATAAAAAACTTCTTGAAATAGCCGAAAAAGTCCTGAACGATGAAAGACTCTCTTTTGAAGACGGCATAAAACTTTTCCAAACAAACGATATCCTCACATTAGGTAAATTAGCAGATTACGTAAACAGAAAAAAGAACGGTCGCCTGGTTTACTTCGTCGTTAACAGACACATCAACCTAACAAATCTCTGCATAGGAAACTGCAAATTCTGCGCCTTTAGAAGAGAAAAAGGAGACCCAGACGCCTACGAACTAACCATAGACCAGGTTCTAAAAAAAATAGAGGAATTCAAGGGAATTTCCGAAATCCACATAGTCAGCGGACTTCACCCAGACTGGAACTACGATTACTACGTTCAGCTTCTCAAATCAATAAAAGAATCATTTCCTCACATTCACATTCAAGCATTCACCGCAGAGGAAATAGACCACCTGTCACGTATTTCAGGAAAACCAATAGAAACAGTTCTATCAGAATTAATAGAAGCTGGTCTTGACTCCATTCCCGGCGGTGGAGCAGAAATATTTAACGAATCTCTTAGAAAAAAATTATGTCCCAACAAGCTTTCATCGGAAAAGTATCTAAAAATTCACGAAACCGCACACAAGTTCGGTTTAAAAAGCAACGCCTCCATTCTTTACGGTCACATAGAAACCTATGCAGATAGAATAGACCACCTCCTAAGGCTAAGAGAACTTCAGGACAAAACAGGTGGTTTTCAAGCTTTCATGGCTTTTGCCTACCACCCTAAAAACACACAACTTGGAGGAAACTTTACCACCGGCTTCGACGACCTTAAAATGCTATCCATAGCAAGACTCATGCTTGACAACTTCCAGCATATAAGGGCTTTCTGGATAATGTTAGGTGAAAAATTGGCACAAGTCTCGCTCCATTTCGGCGTTAACGATTTAGACGGAACCGTTGTAGAAGAATCAATAACAAGGTCTGCAGGAGCAGAAACAGGCTCTTTTATGCCAAAAGAAAGACTTATAAAACTGATAAAAGAAGCTGGAAAAATCCCCGTAGAACGCGACACAATTTACAATGTAATCAAAATTTACGAGGAGTAACAATGGAACGAATAATCTCCCTGTTGGATAATGAACTAATACCTATAGCTGAAAAAGTTTTCAACGGCGAAAGATTATCCTTCGAAGATGGTCTAAAACTCTTTGAATCAAACAACTTAACAGCAATAGGAATGCTGGCAAACTACGTTGCAGAAAAGAAAAACGGAAAATTTGCTTACTTCAATGTAAACGTTCACATAACTCCAACAAACATCTGCATAGGCACTTGCAGATTCTGCGCTTTCAGAAAAAGCAAAAACGACCCAGGTGCTTATGAATTAACCCCGGAAGAAATAGTTGAAAAACTAAAAAATTACTACTCTCAAAATCCCAACCTTACAGAAGTTCATATAGTAGGTGGGTTACACCCCGACTGGGACTACAACCGATTTATAGAGATAATAAAACTGGTAAGGAAAAACTTCCCCAACATTCATATAAAAGCCTACACAGCTGAGGAAATCAAATACATAGCCGAAAAAGGCAACAAAAGCGTAGAGGAAACCCTACACGAACTAATAGAAGCAGGACTAAACTCAATTCCGGGCGGCGGTGGGGAAATATTCAATGAAAAAATTCGTCAGAAAATATGTCCCGACAAAATAACTGCTGAAGAATACTTACAGATTCATAAAACTGCACATAGAATGGGACTAAAATCAAATGCAACAATGCTTTTCGGTCACATAGAAACCTATGCAGATAGAATAGACCATCTCATAAGACTAAGAGAAGCCCAAGACGAAACGGGAGGTTTTCAAACCTTCATTCCCCTTGCTTTCCACCCACTTAACACGAAAATCCCCAACGCCAACTACACAACAGGCGTTGACGAACTTAAAACAATAGCTGTTTCAAGGCTCATGCTCGATAATTTTCCTCACATCAAAGCCTACTGGATAATGTTAGGAGAAAAGGTTGCACAGATAGCTCTTCAGTTCGGTGCAGACGACATAGACGGAACAGTAACAGAAGAAGACATTACCCAAGCAGCAGGAGCAAGAGCAGGACAGTCAATTCCTAAGAGCAGACTCATAAAACTAATCAAAGAAGCGGGGAAAATCCCCGTAGAGCGCGACACTGTCTATAACATCCTCCACATATACAACTCGGAGAAACAATGAAAACGCTCTTTGACAAATTAAAAAAAGCGTTAGAAAAAGATGAAAACGTTATATTTGCCTACGTCTTCGGTTCATACGTTAACGGAATCCCGACATCCCAAAGCGACGTTGATGTAGCAGTTTACTTCAAAAACCCGCCAAGAGGAACAGAAATACTTGATTACACAATAAAACTTTCAAATTTCCTCAACAAAGAGGTTGATTTAGTAATTTTTAACCTCGCTTCACCGTTCACCCGCTTCCACATATTAAATACAGGCGAACCGCTAATAGTGAAAGAGCCTGAAGTCCTTGCAGAGTTTAAGAGAAAAACAATGATAGATTACGAAGAATACAAATACCTGGCGGAGGCATTCTTTGCTGAACAAAAATTTAATAGAGAAAAAACTAAGTAAAATCGTAGAATACGTAAACGAAATAAGACAAACAGAAATTAAAGATTTCCACGAATTTCGGAATAACGTAATAGTAAAAAGGTTTATTGAAAGAAACCTTGAATTAGCCATAGAACAGGCAATAGACATCTGCAGACATATAGCCGTTTCAACGCTTAAAAAACTTCCTGAAAGCTATTCTGAATGCTTTGAACTATTAAAAGAAAAAGGGATAATTCCTGAAAAACACGCAGAAACTTATAAAAGAATGGCTAAATTCCGCAACCTTCTCATTCATATGTATGACACTGTTGATGACGAAATAGTTTATGGCATCTACAAAAAACACCTTTCAGATTTTGACCTATTCGTAAGCGATATAAACCAATACTTGCAAAACCGTTCACCGTAAATTCGCAATTTAATATATAATTATCCTTAGCACTAGCACTCTGGGAGGTAGGAATTGAACCAAAACACCATTTTAGGGATAATCTGCACAATCATAGCAATCGCTCTTCCCCTTTCCTTCGCCATTTTAGCCTGGAAACACACCTTAGAAGAAAAGAAAAAGCAGAAAGAAGAAAAAGAGAAATAGTAGAATATTCCTTACAATTAGACCGAAAGAGGGAAAATGTCTTACGTAGCAATACCGAGAAAGTATAGACCTCAAAAGTTCAGCGAAGTTACAGGGCAGGAATTTATAACAGAAACTTTACGTAACGCTATAAAAACAGGCAGAGTTGCCCACGCTTATATCTTTGCAGGACCAAGAGGCGTAGGGAAGACATCGACAGCGAGAATTATAGCTAAAGCCCTAAACTGCGAAAATCCCCAAAACGGTGAACCCTGTAATCAATGCCCTCAGTGCTTAGAAATAACCAAAGGTTCTCACCCAGACGTAATAGAAATAGACGCGGCAACAAACAGGGGTATAGACCAAATAAGAGAATTAAGGGAATCTGTTCACTACGCCCCTTCAAGAGGTAAAAAGAAGATATACATCATCGACGAATTTCACATGCTTACCAAAGAAGCTTTCAATGCCCTCCTCAAAACCCTTGAAGAACCTCCGGAACACGTGGTTTTCATTTTAGCTACAACAGAAATAGACAAAATCCCCCCTACCATCCTCTCCCGTTGCCAAAAATTCGTTTTCCGTAAAATTCCCCGTCCCGTAATGGTAGAAACCTTAAAAAAAATCTGTGAAGCAGAAAACGTAGAATTTGACGAAGAAGCTTTAAACCTCATTGCGGTAGCTTCAGAAGGTTGTATGAGAGATGCAGAAAGCCTCCTTGACCAGGCAATAGCT
>JAMOPR010000168.1 GCA_027064485.1 Desulfurobacteriaceae bacterium
TAATATCGTAGCCTTTCTTCAACAAGTAGCGGGAAGCTATTTTTTCCCCTTCTAACCCTCTTTCCCTTGACCCTTCCAAAACTGCCTCTGTGTATCGGCGTTATTCCCATTTTATCAATGGCGGCAATGTGTTTTTTCGTTGGATATCCTTTATTGCTTGAAAAACCGTATCCGGGAAAAATTTCTTCAAAAGACTTCATTATGTAATCTCTCGTTACTTTTGCAAGAACGCTTGCACAGGCGCAGGAGAAGCTCCTCTCATCCCCTTTAACTAAAACCAAAGAATTTTCTTCGTATCCTTCAACTTTTAAATAATCCGTTATGAGAAAGTCCGGTTTTTCTTTTAAACCTTTTAATGCCCTGTGGACGGCAAGAAGAGTGGCTTTATAGATGTTGAGAGAATCTATTTCAAGTGAATCGGCAAATCCGATGGAAAAGTCAAGGCAGGAATCAACTATTTTGTAAAAAAGCGATTCTCTTTCTTTCTCTTTTAGCTTTTTTGAATCTTTAAAAAGAAAAGGATTGACGTTAGGCGGGAACACGACAACCGCTGCAACTACCGGTCCTGCTAAAGGACCTCTTCCCGCTTCGTCAATCCCTGCTATTCTCCTGTAACCTTTATCCCAAAGTTCCCTTTCAAATTTTAAAATTACTTGGTGGTCATCCACTCTTTCTTCTCTTTAATTCTTGCAGCCTTACCTTTACGTTCTCTGAGGTAGTAAAGTCTTGCCCTTCTTACGATACCTCTCTTGAGGACTTCAATCTTTTCAATCACAGGTGCATGAAGAGGGAACGTTCTTTCAATGCCAATTCCGTAAGATACTTTTCTCACCGTAAAGGTTGCGTCTGTTCCGCCGCCTCTCTTTCTGATTACAACGCCTTCAAAAGCCTGAATTCTTTCCTTGTCTCCTTCTTTTACTTTTACGTAGACTCTTACGGTATCTCCAGGTCTGAATTCAGGTATATCATTCCTCATATATTTTTCCTGAACGCTTCTCATTAAAGCATCAAGTCCGCCTAACATAGCAAACCTCCCTTAAAGTTAAAAGTGCGGGCAAATTCTATGGAAAAAATCCCCTTTGTCAAGTCCCAAAATAAAAATGGTGCGCCCGGCAGGGATCGAACCTGCGACCTCGAGATTAGGAATCTCGCGCTCTATCCTACTGAGCTACGGGCGCACGACTTTGAGATGGTAAGAAAAATAAGCCTTTACTATTATATGTCAACTCTTGCTCTCCAGCCAACTTCTCAATATGAGAGCTGCTGCTATGTCGTCTAAAAATTTTCTTTTTCTGTTGAGGCTGTTCATTAATTCTTCAGCTTCAGCAGTGGAAAAAGATTCGTCTGTGAAAACGATTTTTACGCCGTTTTTACCTTGTTTTTCTAAGAATTCTTTAAACTTTAAAGCAAACTTTTCTATCTTTTCGGCAATTTTCGTTTTTTCTCCTTTATTGTTTAGTGGCAGTCCAATTACTACCGTTTCAACATTTTTTTCTTCTATTGTTTTTAGTAGTTTTTCAAAGGTTTCCTTGTTGCTTTTCCTGAAAATTATTTCGTAAGGTTGTGCCGTTAGCTTTAAAGGGTCAGAGAGCGCTACGCCTATTCTTTTAAAACCTACATCTAAAGCCATTACTCTTTTCAAATTTTACCCCTTTGAAGTTGCAACAACGATTTTTATCCTGTCTCCTGGTTTTATTCTTTCGTCGTCGCAGAGGAGTTTTCCATCTTTTAAAACTACGGCAGTTTCTGGATAAATGTTTAAGGATTCTAAAAGTTTGTCTACTCTTATAGATTTTTTCTCTATTGGAACTTTTTCTACTTTTCCATCTATTTCTACTGTAATTGTGTTCATGTTTTCTCCTGTTCTGATTAGGTGTTAATATATTATTGCTTAATTTTGGGAGAAAAAGTTATGTTTGGAAGGGTAAAAATAGAGACTATAGAGGACTTGAGAAAGTTTTTAGTTGATTTTTTTGAAGGTGAGGAGGTGGGGATTTTTCTTTTCGGTTCAAGGGCAAGGGGTGATAACTCACCTTTTTCCGACATTGACGTTGCCTTTCTCTCATCTAAAGATATCTCTGATAAATTAACTCTTCTGAGAGAAATTATTGAG
>JAMOPR010000169.1 GCA_027064485.1 Desulfurobacteriaceae bacterium
AAAGACATAGAATACTATTCCTACCTGCGCGCCCTTGATGCTATAGACAGGGCAGATGTTGTCGTTCTTCTTATCGATGCCGTTGAGGGTCCAACAGACAGAGACGCAAAGATTGCCGGTATAGCCCTTGAAAAGTTTAAGCCCGTTGTTTTAGCCGTTAACAAAATAGACCTCCTTCAGTCAGAAAAAGATTGGGAGCGTCTCCACAGGGAGCTTGACCTGAACTTTGATTTTATGCCTTTTGCTCCAAGGGTTTTCATTTCTGCGAAAGAGAAAAAAGGGCTAAAAGAACTCTTAAAACAAGTTAAAGACCTTTACAGACAATATACCAAAAAAGTTAGAACTGGTGAGTTTAACAGGGCTTTAAGGGAGCTTATGGAAATTCACCAGCCGCCGGTTTACAAGAACAAAATAGTAAAAATCTACTACGGAACACAGGTAAAAACGAAACCGCCAACGTTCCTCCTCTTTTCCAACTATCCGGAAGGGATTCCAAAATCTTTCCGCCGCTTTTTAGAGAACAGATTAAGAGAAAAATTCGGCTTTAACAAGATTCCCATTAGAATTGTTTTCAAAAAGCGTTAGTTATAATTCCCGTCAAATTTTTAACAGGAGAGGAACATGCCGAAGATAATTTTGGTAAGACACGGTAAAACCGTATGGAACGCTGAAGGCAGATATCAAGGAAAGATGGACATTCCCTTGAACGAGGAAGGAAAAGAGCAGGCAAGAAGGGTGGGAGAAGCTCTTAAAAATTTTCCCATTAAAGCCGTTTATTCAAGCCCTCTTTCAAGATGTAAAGATACCGCTTGGGAAATTGCAAAGCACCACAACCTTATCGTTAAAGTGAAGGACGGCTTTAAAGAGATAGACCACGGTGAATGGGAAGGAATGTTAGCTTCAGAAGTAGAAAAAAAGTATCCGGAACTTTTAAAACTCTGGAGAGAAAAACCTGCCGAAGTGAAAATGCCCGGTGAAGGGGGTGAAAGCCTAAAAGACGTTTACGATAGAGCCGTCAAGGCTTTTGAAGAGGTAGTAAATGAGCACGATAATGACGACTTAATAGTTATCGTAGGGCACGATGCAACGAATAAAGTTTTAATGTGCTACCTTTTGGAAACCGACCTTAACAAGTTTTGGGCTTTTAAGCAGGCTAACTGCGGCATTACCGTTTTGGAGTATGACCCGAAAACTAAAAAGGTAATTGTTCACGTTGCCAACGCCACCGGGCATTTAGGCAAAGAGATAGATTTTGAAGTGCAAAAGTCACTGTAATGAGACCTCCCGAAGGAGGTCTCTTCTTATACAACCTCTATTTCTGTCGGGAAGCTTACCCAAAGTCCGTGGATGTTACAGTATCCAAAAGCCCTTAAAGTGGCTTTCCCGGGTTTGTTTATCCTTATTGTAAATCTTGCCTTGGGTGCTCCCTGAACAGGCTTAAACTTTGCACTGGCTACTTCAAGTTTATCTATCCACAAACTTATAGATTCTATAAAGTGCTTTTTAGTGTTGGGGTGAGGATGGTAGTGCCCTACTTCTACCTCAACGTCAAACCACTCACCTGCTTTAACCTTTTTGGGAGCTTTAATGAAAGGGGTGTGTTTTTTCCCTCCTACCGTTTTGGTGTCAGGACCGAAAATCGGAACGTCCCTTTTAATTTCGCCAGCCCAGCTTAAGGTGTTTCCTAACAAAATTGTGCCTGCTCCTAAAATTCCTGTTTTGAGGAAGTGCCTCCTGTTCATTGTTACCTCCAGATTGCTTTTTGGTTCTTTTTCAAATTATAATTGATTTTTTATTAAAGCAAGCAGCTTGAGAAGTTTTTACATTTTTTTAACAATTCAGTAAAATTTCCATGCCACTTTTAAAATACAGATTTCAGCGGGGGCAGTATGTTCAAGATAGTGAGGAAGAGAGAACTTGCAGAAAACGTTGATGAGTTTGTCATTGAAGCACCAGAAATTGCTGCAAAGGCTAAGCCTGGACAGTTTGTTATCGTAAGAGTTACGGCGAAAGGTGAAAGAATTCCTCTTACCATTGCCGAAAAAGACCCAGAGGCGGGAACAATAACCTTAATGGTTCAGAGAGTTGGGAAAACTACTTTCCACCTT
>JAMOPR010000170.1 GCA_027064485.1 Desulfurobacteriaceae bacterium
GTTTGTTGAGGAGTTTAGTTTTGAAAAATTAGATGAGTTAGAAATCCCTTACTTAAATCTTAATGATGAAGCTAAAGAAGTTAGGAGCTCACGTAAGAAATCCTACTATCTTGTGGTAGATGTGGGGGGAAAGAAGTTTTGTATAGATGCCAAGCTTGTTCGTAAAGTTGTAGAAGTTAAGTTTACTTTTAGCACGCATATTTCTGACAAAGGTTGGGTAAATAAGGCGTATTCTGTGGATGGAAAAATTATAAAGGGAGGGAACTTAAAGAAGCTTTTGGGTATATCTTCTAAGGATAAGTGTAAATATCTTGTTATTTTGGAGAGAGAAGGTAAATATTTCGCTCTTCTTGTTGATGGAGTTGACGACATAATAGAAATTTCGAATCAGCAGGTAACGAAAAGTTTTGGAAAAGATAGTGTTTTAGACAAGTTTGTTAATATTAACGAGAAGGTTTTTCCTTTTATATCTACTACTTTTCTTGAAAGGGTTCTGGATAAAGAAGCCACTCATCTCCTTGAAAAAAAGGAAGAAAGGAGAATATCGGCAAAAGGAAACAGTTATTTGGTTGTTAGGGTGGGGAACGTTAGATTTGGAGTAGAACTTGGAAAAGTTAAGAAACTGGTGCGTTCAGAAAACGTATCGGTAAATAGTTATGGTAGTTTAGGGGGAATAATTCAAGTTAATAAAGAAATTTATCCGATGATAAACATAGCTGAAGAACTTCAATCTGATGAAAAAGTAGATGTTAGGAGAGCAGACTATCTGTTGTTGGATATCGGCGAAAAAAGCATAGCCATTCCTATATCGCAAGTTGAGGGAATAACGAGGGCTTCCGCAGGTAAAGAGGTAAGTTCTCCTAAAAATAGATTATTTTCCAAATCGGTTGTTGATGAGAAGGGAGAGGTTCTTAATATAATTAATACGGATAGGTTAGTGGAGGAAGTTTATGGGACTTAAACTTTCCGATGATGAAGTAAAACGTATTTTGAATGTTTTGTCTGATAAAACCGGCATTGTATTTGAAGAAAGAAAGATGGCTGAGGTTTATAAACATAAGCTTGAAGATTTTATAGCTTCTTTGCCATATAGGGATTTTAATAAACTTATTCTTGATATAACGACCGGTAGGAATAAGAAGCTTCTTGAGGAGCTTGTTAATAGAATAACTGTTAATGAGACTTACTTTTTTAGAGAGAGTTATCAATTTGAGGTTCTTGTAGATTACTGTATTCCTGAAATAGTGAAAAGTAAATCTGGTTCTGAGCCTATTAGGATATTAAGTGCTCCTTGTTCTACGGGTGAGGAAGTTTATTCTATAATGATTTATCTCTTGGAAGAGGGTAGTTACATAAATAGATACGATTTTATGATTTTGGGCGTAGATATTGATGTGAAGGCTATTGAACGTGCAAAGAAGGGAATTTACAGTGAGAGAAGTGTTCATAAGTTAAGTAGAGATTTGCTTGAGAAATATTTCCAAAAAGTTGGAAAAGGACAGTATCAAGTTAAGAGGTTTTTGAGAGAGGGAGCTAACTTTTTGGTTGTTAATATTTTGGATAAAGAAAAGATGTTAGAGTTGGGGAAGTTTGATGTAATATTTTCCAGGAATATGCTGATTTACTTTGATGCTCAAAATAAAGCAAAAGCAATAGATATATTCTACGAACTTTTGAATCCAGGTGGTTTCTTATTTTTGGGGCATGCTGAAACGTTAAATGCTCCGGATAAGTTTGAGCTTGTTAAATACGATAATAACTTCATCTATCGTAGACGTTAATGTTCGTCTTTTAAGTTTATAAGGAACTTTAAAATATCTGGAAAGTCTAAAACTTTTGTGGCTCCTCCTTTTTCTTTAGCTACTTTTGGCATTCCATATACTGCTGCTGTTTTCTCACTTTCTGCAATTGTTAATGCACCTGCTTTTTTTAAGGCGACCATACCTTCTGCTCCATCGTATCCAATTCCTGTTAATAGTACGGCAACTATGTTTTCCGGGTTTTCAACGTTAAGAGCGGATAGGAAGGTTTCATCTACCGAGGGGACGAAGAAGAGTCCCTTTATGTTTGGAACAATTTTGCATACGATATCTTCTCCTTGTTTA
>JAMOPR010000171.1 GCA_027064485.1 Desulfurobacteriaceae bacterium
AGAGTATAGATGAAAAACTGGGAGGTAAAGTTATTGGAGTAGTAGAAATAGAGGATAATAAACTACTTCTACTTCTTGACTTTGAAGGTATTTTAGATGAGCTTGGAATGATTAAAATATTTGGTGTTGATGAGACTAAGAAGATTGAAGGAATAGAAAAGAGAGGACACTTTAGGATTCTTATCCTTGATGATAGTCCGGTAGCGAGGAAAATTATAAGAAGGATTTTAGAGGCTGATGGTCACACAGTATTTGAGGCTCAGAACGGTATAGAAGGATTACAGATACTTCATAAGTGGCTTGAAGAAGCTAAGCAGACAGGTAAGGATATTACCGATTACGTGCAGCTTATCATTTCTGACATTGAGATGCCTGGAATGGATGGATTAACCTTTACGAGAAGGGTTAAAGAAGACCCAGAGCTTTCCAAAATTCCTATTATTATTAATACTTCTCTTAGTGATAGAGCTAACGTTGATAAGAGTAAATTTGTGGGAGCGGATGCGCATCTTGTAAAATTTGACGCTCCGGATTTAATTAAGCTTGTTCATCAGTATGCTGTTACAAAAAGTGGAGGTTAAACAGAATGGGAATGCCTGATACGAATATAAATATTTTAGTTGTTGATGATATGGCGGCTATGAGAAAAATTCTTAAAACGTTGTTGGCACAGCTCGGGTATAAAAACGTTGATGAAGCTGAAGACGGCAAGCAAGCTTTGGAGATATTGAAGAAAAATCCCAACAAATACGGTTTAGTCATAACAGACTGGAACATGCCTAACATGACCGGTATTGAGTTGGTTCAGGAGATAAGGAAAGACCCACAGTTAAAGCACCTTCCAATTCTTATGGTTACGGCAGAAGCCAAGAAAGAGAACGTTTTAATGGCTATAAAGGCGGGTGTAAATAACTATATCGTTAAACCGTTTACTGCCGAAACGTTAAAGGAGAAAATAGAAAAGATATTTTCTTCACTTAAGAAGTGAGCGGCTCTTTTGCCGTTCCTTTCTTTTTTTGTTTCATTTTATACATCCTTCTGTCGGCTATTTGTATTAGTTCTTGGGCGTTTCTGCTTTCTTTGGGGCATACTGCGATGCCGTAACTTATGGATAGTCCGAAGTTTTTGAAGGTTTTTTCTATTTCGTTTTCCACTCTTTTCAGTATTTTTTCCACCTCGTTTTTATTTGCTGATGGCGGTAGAGTTATTCCTAAAATGAACTCATCTCCTCCAAACCTTGCTAATATATCGTATTTCCTGAAGTTTTCTTTTAAAATCTGGGCTACTTTCTTCAAAACTTCATCTCCCTTTTTGTGCCCGAAGGTATCGTTTACATGCTTAAAGTTATCCAAATCTAAGAATATTACGAGGAGCTGATTTTCTCCCCTTTTAGCTCTTTCGGTTTCTCTTTCGAGGAATGAAAATAGAGCGTTTCTGTTGTAGAGTCCCGTTAGGTTATCAAAGAGAGCTTGGTGTTCTAAATCTTTTAAAAGTTTTTCTTTAAGGTGGAATACCTCGTCGTATTTTCGCGTAAGTTCGTCTAAATAGTTAATTAGCAATTGGAGAATTGTTTTTTCCCTCATTTTCCTTCTCCTTCATTGCTACCAAAACGGATGTTTGGTTGTGTAGTTTTAAAAGGCCGTTAGAAGGTGCTATCTCTCCGTAGGTAAAAAAGCCGAAGAGGGGAGCGTTGAGCGTTTGGGCGTAAGTTTTCGGTTCTAACTTTGCCAGCTTTCCCAGGGTATATTGCCGCGCTACGCACGAAAAGTTAAATATGGCTTCTACGTAGGGCATTTTGAGCTTCACTTTCTTGGCAACCTTTTGCACGTCTTTTATTATCTCTTGAGGAACTACAAAGGCGATTTTTAGTTTTTGCCCTTCTTCTATCGGCGTCCAAGTTTCTACTTTCGTTTCGGAGAAGTTTTTGATTGTCCTTAAAGCGATGATTTCTTCCCTTTCGTTTAGTATTGCAAGGGGTGTATACCAGAGGTATTCTTTTTTAAAGTTGGGAATGTTGTGGACGAGCCTTTCTATGAGTTCACTAACGGGTTCTCCGTCGAGTTCATATATTTCAAACATGCTTGCTGAAGTTATGGTGTATGTG
>JAMOPR010000172.1 GCA_027064485.1 Desulfurobacteriaceae bacterium
ACCGTTAGCAAAAAAGACCTCCTTAATGTCGTGCTTCCTAAGACCAAGGTGACGGAGCTCCCTATAAAGTTTCTTTCCATCGTAAATACCATCAAGGAGAATCGGCATATCAACCTCTCAAATTAATATAATCCTTTATAAATTAAGTAATGAGGACTTAGAAATGAAGAACATAATTTTAAACCTATTTCTCCTAACGGCAATCCTAATACCAACGGCAAATGGAGAAACAATAAGCCTAAGTCACCTTGAAGAACTTTTAATTAGGTCTAATCCTGTACTCCTTGAGAAGGAGAAAGAGATTGAGATATTGAAAGGAAGCCTTGAGTATATGAGAGAGGAAAGGAAGAGCTCCCAACTGTCAGTAACAGCCACCTATTTCCCATCTGAAGAATATGTAAAGGAAGTTTCAGGATACAGGTACGGTTTATCAACATCTATAAAAGTTCCCGTAATAAAGAAGAGCTTTATCAAAAAAGCTGCTCTTAAAGCCCTAATCCTTGAAAAAGAGGCAGAGTTTTTTACCCTGAAGAGGAAACTGCTAACTAAACTAAGGGAAGCTTATACAGATTACTATTACTACGGCAAAATGGAAAACTTGGCAGAGGAAAGTATTAATCAGTTACTCATTATTAAAGATGTACTGAGGAAAAGATTTGAAGAAAAACTCGCCCTTTGGTCAGAACTCCTATCAGTTGAATCAAACCTAATAGGAATAGAAACTACAAAAAGAATATTTAAAGAGAAAAAGGAGAAAGCCTTCGCAACAATAAGAGAACTAATAGGAAAGCCAAACTTTCCTCACTTTAAACCTGTTCTTGAAATAAGAAACCCTGAAGAAGCTTACATTCCCGACCCTACAGAAATTTATAGAGATGCACTTCAACTTAAAGAAATAAAACTTTTACAGGAAGCCTTTAAAGTTCTAAGGGAGAGTTCCCAAAAAGGAGAAAGCCTCCTTACCGGCTGGTTTACGTTCACCGGAGGGATAACCGGTAAAGAAATTGGAGATTTTCAAAAAGGAATCGGCGTCTCCTTTACCCTTTCAATGCCTCTTAACAGTAAAAACCTAACGGAGAAACTCCACAGAGAGAGAATCCTCAGAGCTCAGAGAGAACTCCTTAGAGCGAAAATCGCAAATTACGCCCTAATCACAGCATCTCAAATTCCTTACAGAAACGCCCTTATCTATCAGGAAAGGATTAAAAGCTTAAAAGCATCCCTAAAGGAAAAAGAAGAAGCACTTAAAACCCTTCAGCTGAGAAGAGAGGCTGGACTTACCGGGGGAACCGACAGCTATCTTAAAGAAGCCCTACTAACTTCTGAACTCTTTTCAATTAAAGTTTCCCTCCTTGATAGTGAAAGGAAAGTTGTCCAAGCTCTCTTTGCACTAAAAGGATTAACTGAGAAAGAGTTTCTAAGAAGAAAGGAGCACCTTTCCGTCTCTGGAAAACTTCACGCTTACTGGTGGAAGACAGATAACGTACTTGGAAACTTTAAAAGAGAAATTGAATTCATAAAAGAAGTAAAAAAACTAAACGTTGGAACGATATACATGTCTTTAAATGAAAAGCAGTTAAAAAAATTCCTAGGAAACCTAGAAGGTTGGAGAGAGCTTGAAAGGTTTATAGAGAGTGCCCACAATGAAGGTATAGAACTTCAGCTACTCTTAGGAGAGAACAGCTGGATATTTACCCAAAATAGGCAAAAACTCTTAAAAATCGTTAGTCTATTTAACAGGTTCAACGATTACGCAGGAATTAACGGTTTTTCCGCTCTTCACCTTGACATTGAACCTCATGCTCTCCCTCAGTGGAAAACCTCAAAAGAAAAACTAGTAAACCTCTACTTAGAAACCCTTAATCAGGTAAAAGACTTAAGCGAAAAACCAGTATTTGTTGACGTATCACCTCAGTACGATAGAATCAAGTACGATGAAATAAACCTTACGGAAACCGTTTTAGAAATTGTAGACGGTATAAACGTAATGTGCTACTCAACCAACATCAATTACTTAAAGAGAAAAGCTTCCGAGTACGCGCAGCTTTCATTAAAAGAGCTTAAACCCGTTTTAATATCCCTATCAGTTGAAAAAGAACTTT
>JAMOPR010000173.1 GCA_027064485.1 Desulfurobacteriaceae bacterium
AAGTCAGCTCAACCTGTAATGCAGGAAACTTCTTCAATTTCAAGCAAAAAGCCTAAAATTGTTTTCCATAAAAAGTTCGGTAAAGGCGTTGTAAAAAGAGTGGAAGGCTCTGGAGACAACGCCAAGGTTACGGCTTTCTTTGCCAACTACGGCGAGAAAACCGTTATTATGAAATTTTTGAAAGTTTTAGCCTAAAAACCGCTAAAGGAGTTGAGATATGAAACCTTTAAAAAGAAGACTATTAACACCGGGACCTACAATGGTTCCAGAGAGAGTTCTTGAAGCCCTTTCACGCCCTACCCTCTACCACCGTTCACCTGAGTTTAAAGAGATTTTCCTTGACACCAGAGAAAGGCTTAGGCGCCTTTTCAGGACTGAAGGAGAAGTATTGATTCTCACTTCTTCAGGGACCGGCGCCATGGAAGCTGCCGTTGCCAACCTCTTTAAGCCAGGAGACAGCGCCGTAGTTGTTGCCGGTGGAAAGTTCGGTCAGAGGTGGGAAGAGCTATGTAAAGCCTTTGGCGTTAAGTCTATAACTGTTGAAGTAGAGTGGGGTAAAAGCGTTTCCGTAAAGGAGATAGAAAAAATCCTCACCACCACCCCCGACATCAAAGGCGTTTTAGTCCAAATCTGTGAAACTTCAACAGGAACAATTCACGATGTAAAGGCGATAGGTGAAATAACGAAAGAACTTCCTGACTGTCTCCTCATAGCAGACGGCATCACAGCTTACGGCGTTTACGACATTCCAACAGACGACTGGCACCTAGATGTAGCAATAACCGGTTCACAAAAAGCCCTCATGACGCCTCCCGGCTTAGCAGTGATTTCCTTGAACGAAAAAGCCATTAATAGATTAAGCGATAATCCAACTGCCTACTACTTTAACCTTAAAAAAGAGTTAAAACAGCAGTCAAAAGGACAAACTGCCTACACTACTGCTACAAACTTGGTTGTAGCCCTCAACGAAGCCCTCAAAATGATAGAGGAAGAGGGGCTTGAAAACGTTGCCAGAAGGCACGAAATACTCGCAAAGGCTACAAGAGCCGGCGTTAAAGCTTTAGGGCTTAAACTGCTATCTGAAAATCCTGCCAACGGCGTTACAGCTGTCATCTCACCGGAAGGCATTAACGGACAGGACGTTGTAAAGATAGCAAGAGAGACTTTCGGAATTACAATAGCTGGTGGTCAAGAGCACCTTAAAGGAAAGATTTTCCGCCTTTCCCACATGGGATACGTTGACATTTTTGACATTCTTACAGGGCTTGAAGTAACAGAATTTGCGCTCAAAAAGTTGGGCTACAATAAATTTAATTTCGGAGATTCTGTAAAAGCGGCAATGGAGGTTTACGAAAAGGAAACTTTATAGTATAGTGGCATAGTAAAAACACAAAAAGGAGATGTTATGAACTACATTTGCACTGTTGAGTACACCTTAAAAGACCAGAACGGAAACGTTATTGACTCTACGGAAGGTAGAGGGGCGTTCACCTTTACTACAGGCAGGAACGAAGTAATTCCTGGGTTTGAGAGAGAAGTCGCGCTTATGGAAGAGGGTGAAGAAAAAACTTTTTCCCTTCCACCGGAAGAAGCCTACGGCGAATACAGGGAAGAACTCCTTGAAACCGTTCCAAGAGCTGCTTTGGAAGGAATAGACCTTCAAAAGGGAATGATTCTTCAAGGACAGACTCCAGACGGGCAAACCTTTTTAGTAAGAGTTGTTGACTTTGACGACGAAAAAGCTGTTCTTGACCATAACCATCCACTTGCGGGACAGACTCTTACCTTTACGGTTAAAATGCTCAAAAAAGAACCGACGGCGTAGATAATCGGCTGCCCTTTGGCAGCCTTTCTCTTTAAGGAGGGCGTATGAAAACCCTTCTTCCTGGAAAAGATGAACAGAAAGAAATCAGCAAAGCCATTTTCTCTATCGTTGTTCCAAGACCTATTGCCTGGATATCAACGATTTCTAAAAAAGGTATCGTTAACCTTGCGCCTTTTTCTTTTTTTAACGCTGTTACCACAAAACCGCCGATAATAATGGTTTCCATCGGAAAGAGAAAGGACGGCACTTTGAAGGATACAGACAGAAACATAAGAG
>JAMOPR010000174.1 GCA_027064485.1 Desulfurobacteriaceae bacterium
AGCTGAAAAGGGCTATTTTAGAAGCAATAGAAAAGAAAAAGCGGATAAACGGCATAGAAGCTCTTGAACGGCTGGGCTGTGAAAGAAAAATGTTCTCAATAGGAGGGTAAATGTTCATAGGAGAAGGAGCTTTAGTTGTTATAGCTATATGTATGGTTATTCTCACGATTGCATTTATATTTCTGGCAGTTACAACATACAAACTCCTTAAAAAGTTAGAGGAAAGTGTAGATACCGTTAATTACCAGCTAAAACCGGCTGTCTTGGAACTTAAAAAGACTATATTAACCTTTACAGAGGCTTTTCAAATAGTTAATGACTTTGTATCTATAACAAAAAAACTTAAAAGAGGAGGTAAGAAATGAAAAAGGGTTCAATAATGTTTTTGCTCGGAAGCATTTTAGGGGCAGGAGCTGCTTACCTTGCAACAACGAGAAAAGAAGAAATTTTAAAGAAAATTGAAGAGCTTCAGGAGCAAATTAAAGAAAGCGACCTCCCCGAAAGGGCGAGAAACTTAGTTAAAGAAATTTCCGACTCTATAACTCAGCTCTTAACTTCCGGAGAAGAAAATCTGACGGAAGAGGAAAAGAAAAACATCCTCGAAGAAGTAGAAGCAAAAATCCAAAAGTTGGAAGAAACACTTCAAAAAGAAGGAGAGCAAAAGGCTTAATTGAAGTTAGGAGAACTCCTTAAAGGATTAGCGTGGGTAAATTCAGAATTAGCGTGGAAGGAAGTTAGGGGAATTACCGATAATTCTAAAAAGGTTGCTCCCGGCTTTCTCTTTTTCGCCATAAAAGGGTTCAGAGTTGATGGAAATGCTTACGTTCGCGAAGCTCTCCAAAGAGGTGCTTTAGCCGTAATTACGGACTGTAAAAAAACAGCTGAAAAGTTTAAAACTCATAACGTAATACGCGTAAAAGACGCAAGAAAAGCACTTTCCGCTACCGCAGCTAAGTTCTACGGCAATCCCCATAAAGCGCTAAAACTCATAGGAATAACGGGAACAAACGGAAAGACTACTACCACGTTTATCCTATACCACGTATTAAACCAATTAGGAACGCTTACGGGAATAATTGGAACGGTAAAGAAGGGAATTCCGGGCAGAGAGAAAAGTTCTGTTAGAACCACTCCATCTCCTTTAGATTTTTTCAAAACGCTGAAAGAAATGAAAGAAACAGGAACTGAAAACGTCGTTTTGGAAGTTTCATCTCACGGTCTTGAACTTTACAGAACCTATCCTGCAGAGTTTGAATTTTCATGCTTTACCAATCTATCAGCCGAACACCTCGATTTTCACCAAAATATGGAAAATTACATGACAGCAAAGGAAAAGCTGTTCTTTCAGACAAAAAACACCGTTCTCATCAATACAGATGACAAGTATGGAAAACTTCTTTACGGTTTAAGAAGAGCTTTCCCTTGCAAAACGCTGAGCTACGGGAGAAGGGGGGATTTTTCATTTGAATTTAAACAAGACAAAAGAGGACTAATTGTTTGCATAAACGGTGAAATAGTTGAAACCAACTTAAAAGGTGCATTTAACGCTTACAACGTTGCAGCTGCTTATTCAATACTAAAATGTATGGGATATTCTTACGCAGATTTAAAAAACTCCTTTAGAAATATCTACGTTCCCGGAAGGTTAGAAGAGGTGGCACCCAACGTGTTTGTTGATTATGCTCATACTCCCGATGCCCTTGAAAAAGTCTTAAAAGCCCTAAAAGAACTAAAACCAAGCAAAATCATAACCGTTTTCGGCTGCGGAGGAGATAGAGACAGAGAAAAAAGACCTTTAATGGGAAAAATTGCCGAAAAGCTTTCGGATGTAATCGTAATAACTTCAGATAACCCAAGAAGCGAAGAACCAGAAAAAATAATAGAAGAAATACTAAAAGGCATTGAAAGAAAGGAAAATACTAAAGTTATACCCGACAGGAAAGAAGCTATAACGGAAGCTTTGAAAATTAAAAAATCAAACGACATAGTTCTGATTGCCGGGAAAGGGCATGAAAACTACCAAATCATAGGGAACGAAATTATTCCCTTCAGCGATAGCAAAGTTGTGAGGGAGTTTTATGAAAGCATCTGAAATA
>JAMOPR010000175.1 GCA_027064485.1 Desulfurobacteriaceae bacterium
CCACTTCTGCGTTCCTTGAAACGTCGTGAACCGTAACGCCCCTGTCGCTCGTTGAGATAACTTCTCCTTTAAAGTTACGCTGGTTATCCATTGGAGTTAAGGTTTTTATCTTTACAACCACTCCTACGTGTCTGTCAAAGTCTTTCCTGCTTTTTAGCGGTCTATCGAGACCGGGAGAGGAAACCTCAAGGTTGTAGGAGTGGGGTATGATATCTTCAACGTCTAAGACGGTTCCTATCCTTTCGCTTATCCATTGGCAATCGGAAATTGTTATGCCGCCACCGGGACGGTCTGCGTATATTCTTAAAACCCAACCTATGGGTTCTCTGACGAATTCAACGTCAACCAATTCAAAACCGCCTTCTTCTAAAATGGGTAAGAGTAACTCTTTTACCTTTTCGACTATTGCGTTAATCTTTTCTTCCATTGCTTTCCCCTTTCAACGGGTTAAATAAAAAGGAGCGCCCCAGGCGGAGCGCTCTTAAAGAAATTATGAGTGCGATGAACACAGACAGCTTCTAACCGCCAGAGTTAAATTTAAGACGCTTGTAAACGGTTAGCAATGGAAGAAAAAAGAGCCTTGCTGGGTATGTTATATTCAGGTTGACCAATTTTTTGGGAGGTAGAAGATGAAGGTGCGTTACGCTTCTGAAATAACCGGAAAGAAGGCTGATGCTCTCGTTTTTGGAGTTTTTGAGGGATTGAAGGACTTGATGGATAAGGATGCTGAGCAGTTGAAGAAGTTGGGATTTAAAGGAAAGGTTGGAGAGACTGCGGTTCTTCCGGGAGAAGGGAACTTTAAGACAATTGTTTACGTTGGGCTTGGGAAAAAGGGAGAGATAGATTCTGAAAAAGTGAGAATAGCAGCTGCTAAGGGTATTAGGACTGCTAAGAAGAGTGGGGCGAAGAGGGTTGTGGTGGATTTTCCGGAAGTTGAGAAGTTGGGAGGTAAAGAAACTAAGGCAGTTGCTGAAGGAATAATTATAGGAAGTTACAAGTTTTCTAAATATAAAAAGGAGGAAGATGGCGAGTTAAAAGAGATAGTTGTTGCCGGTAAAAAAGAGTTTAAAAAAGAATTTGAAAAAGGGAAAATTTTTGCTGAAGCTGTTAACTTTGTAAGAGATTTGGTTAATGAGCCGGGAAACGTTATTACTCCCGAAAAACTTGCCGAAATTTCTGAAGAGTTGGCTGCAAAATACGGGTTTGAGTGCAAGGTTTTTGATGAAGAAATCCTTGAAAAGGAAAAGATGGTTGGAATTTTGACCGTTGGAAGGGGAAGCAAAAATCCCCCCCGCTTCATCCACCTTTCCTACAAGCCTAAAAAATCAGAGAAAAGAGTAGTTTTAGTTGGTAAAGGCGTGACTTTTGACAGCGGCGGTCTCAACATAAAACCTGAGCAGTTCATGAAAACGATGAAATCTGACAAAGCAGGCGCTTGCGCCGTTTTGGGCATTATGAAGATAATAGGAGAGCTTAAACCTAACATTGAAGTTCACGCCCTTATTCCTACCGTTGAAAACATGCCCGATGGAAGGGCTTACAGACCTGATGACATAATTGTTTACAAGAACGGTGTAAGCGTTGAAGTTCATTCAACAGATGCCGAAGGCAGGCTCATATTGGCTGATGCCCTTATTTACGGTTCTGAACTTGAACCAGACGTTATGATAGACATGGCAACTCTTACAGGTGCCTGCGTTGTAGCTTTAGGTCATTACACTTCCGGTCTTTTCACAGAAGACGACAGGTTGGCTAACAAATTGCTGAAGGCGGTGAAAGAGACAGGAGAGAAGATGTGGCGTATGCCTTTAGATGAAGACTTGAAGGAAGATATTAAAGGAGCTTACGCTGACGTTCAAAACGTTGGCAAAACGAGATATGGCGGTGCTATTACGGCAGCTCTTTTCCTCCAGAAGTTTGTTGATAGTAAGAAAGTAAAATCTTGGGCTCACATAGACATAGCAGGTCCTGCTTTTCTGGATAGTGAATGGAAGTATTACACATCGGGAGCAACAGGTCAGCCCGTTAGAGCAGTTGCAGAAACCATAATTGAGGGGGAGTAATTTCCCCCCCTTTTAATAAGGTGA
>JAMOPR010000176.1 GCA_027064485.1 Desulfurobacteriaceae bacterium
TTTACCTTCAGTTATTTCTATTTCTACAGCAGAACGCTCCTTCCCCGCTTTAAGAATTTTGACTTTTGCCGGACGGGTAACAAAATCCCCCAAATCCACACCTTTCCTTAAAGCTTCTATTCTTTCCTCAGTTAATTCGCCTGTTACTTCAACATAGTAAACTTTGGGAACTTTCCACTTTGGGTGTGTTAATCTATGGGCAAGTTCACCATCAGAAGTTATAAACAAAAGACCTTCTGTATCTTTATCCAATCTTCCAACCGGGAAAAGTTTTTCAGTAAACCTTGGAATGTCAGAAACTAACTCCATAACGCTCATATCTCTATCAGCAGTAGTGGTAACGTAACCTGCAGGTTTATTGAGAATAAGGTAATAATCCTTCTGATAGTATACAGGTTCACCGTCAACTGTCACTTCATCCTTTTCCGGGTCAACATTGAAAGAAGGAGATTTAACTATTTCCCCGTTAACGGCAACTCTCCCTTTTTTGATAAGCCTTTTAACTTCCGAACGGCTTCCGTAACCGCTCTCTGCAAGTAACTTATCCAACCTCATTTTTCTCCTTCCCGAACAACCACCAGGTAACGGCAAGGTAAGTCACAAAGAAGAAAAAGTAATTCAGAAAAACAATTGTTACTCTAAATAATTTCGGATTTAAAAAGAAACGCGATAGAAGAAGTTCAAAACCAAAAGCTATCACAGAGAAAGTAAGCATTTGCAAAATCCACCCCACTCCCACCTTCCAATTAACCAGCTTCAAATCATTATTAACAAAAATACGCAGGGAATAGTAAAACCCAAGATAAAGTGCAACTACAGAAATTACAGTATCAAGCGCCAACGTTACAAAGTAGGAAAGATGAAGGAGAAAAGCCAAATAAAAGACGCCGTAATTGATTATCCCCATAAAGAGATATATGAATAAGTAAAAAGCAGCACCTCTCAAAAACGGAATAACATTCATCCCTCAAGCACCCTCTCGTAAGAAAATTTAAAGGTAAAGAAAACGACAACAAGTTCAAGGTTCATAAGCAGAAAAATCCCCCACGGCGCTCCCTTAAACAAAACTACCACCAACCAAGAAAGAACAAAAGAAATAGCAACGAAAGGAACAAAATGGTAAATCCAAGCTTTGGCTAAAAGCTTTTCATCGTTAAAACTGCCAAATTTTTTAAGAGAATATTGGTAGGAAAAGAACAAAAACACCGGAGATATCGCGTAAGTCACAAGCTTTACCATTAAAGGAGAAGCACCAGCTTTCAAAAGAACGCTTGCAAGAAAACTATTAAACAGAAGAAGCAAAACAAAAGAATAGGCATAAACAAAAAAACTTTTCAAAAAAGGGCTTTGCATAACTTCCCCTTACGAATGGTCGGGGCGGGGGGATTTGAACCCCCGACCTCTTGGTCCCGAACCAAGCGCGCTAACCAGGCTGCGCCACGCCCCGCTGGTTAAAAGAATAATAGCCTAAGAAAAGGAAAAATCAAGTTTTCTCTTCTTCCATCAAGGAATTCTAAGAGTCCCAAAACTTCCGAACAAAAGCTATCAAATCATACTTATCTAAAACGTCCCATACTACAGAACTAATTCTTTTTTCCAACTCCCAACTTCTCGGCGCATCTATATACAGCTTTAAACCTATATCTGCTCCTTCTTCTGGTTCTCCGACATCAACCCTTACAGGATAACCTTTCCTGTTTAGCTCTTCCTGAATCTCGTTAAGCACTTCAAGAGTTGTCTTTTCAGCTATCATTAATTACCTCAAAAAGCCGGTTCACAAGTTTAATATAGTCCCTTACTTCCTCTTCAAAAAACTCAGCGTTAACTTCATAATCTGCTTCTCTTCTACGCTCGTAGAACTCTTTAAGAAGTTCCAATTCACCTTTACCCAAAGGATTCCCATTAGCGTTCAACCATTTTTGAAAAGGCTTAAGAATTCCTTTGTGCTCCCATCTTCCCTTTGGCGCTTCTCCGCATACAGAAACCATAAGAGAAAAAGCGGAACAGTAGAGTCTGCTTATAGCATCCCTGAAAAGGTTAGCTTCAAATAGAACCTTCCCTG
>JAMOPR010000177.1 GCA_027064485.1 Desulfurobacteriaceae bacterium
GGCACGTTAGGCATAGCAACGAACAACGAGAAAAAATTTTTGATAGCCAAAAAAGTTGCTCAAAGCTTTGGAATAAAGAATGTCCAGCAGATAGCTATTCCAACGAACTGTTTTGACTTAACTCCCGTTCCGGCTCTTTCAAAAGCAGTTGCCGGTAGCTTTATTTCAGATTGCGACTTTCTGTTAGCACGTGGAAGGCTCGGCATTCCGGGTAGCGGTGCCTTAACAGTTTTAATTCATAAAAGCGGCGCAATAGTTTCAGCCGTAACGTCTTCTCCTTCCCACATTCACAAGCTCCCCTTAGAACAAGCCTTAATAGCCGACGTATCAGCACTTTTCCAGCGGTTAGGAATGAAGAGAACCGGAAGAGGCATTACCGAAAAAACAGAAACAATCTACTCAAACGCTACGTTCTTAGACCTGATACGAAAAATAGCTGAAAAGAAAGCAAAACCCTTAAAAACCTTTAAAGGAAACTCACTTTTAATAATCGGTGGCTACCTGTGGGGTGCATTCCTGCCGGAGCTGCTCAAAGATAACTTTCAAAACATTTACCTCTATGACATTAACCACGACGTTCTCCAGTTATGCTTTACTATCTCAAAAGCAAAACAGCCTGAAACAGACAAATTTGACCTTATTATAGACCTTACAGGTTACGGCGGAGTAAAAGTAGAAAAAGAAAGGGCAGGCAAATTCACAGCTAAAATCACAGTGAGCGAAGAACCATCTGCAAATAAAAAACTTCATACAGAAAAATCCCCCCACTACCTCCTCAAACTCAAAAGCCAGAATTTCAACACCAGTGGAACGATGACTTTAACCGTCAAAATCTCAAGAAATGCCGCAGATAGAGCAGAAAAAGAACTCCCCATCCTCTACGCAGTTCCACAGCTTTCCTTCTTTGAATCTCTCCTTTTTGAATTTTCATCTCCGAATGCGTTTTTAAACGTGTTAAACAATCCCGTTCTGTCCGTTTCAGCTCCGAGGGGCAAGGTAAAGAGCGAAGACCTTGACGAAATCATAGAAAAAGAGGTGAAAAACCTTGAGTTTACCCTTGAAAGAGTTTGAAAAAATAGTAGAGACGCTTGCACCAAAATCGTTCATAATGGAAGGAGACTTCTACGGCTGGCTGAACTCACCACCCAAAAAGATAGATTCTGTTGCCGTTGCCGTTGACCTGCCCTCTAATCTTATAGGTTGTTCTGTTCTCATTCTCCACCACAAACCCCTTACTGTTCCCGAAATTCCTACATTCATTCTTCACACACCTCTTGATAGGTGCAACGGCGGATGCCACGAAGCCCTTTTAAACGCTTTTGGGTTTAAAACATTCCAATACGTCAAAGACAGGTTAGGCGTTTTTACAGAAACGTACACAACTTCAGAGGAACTACTGCAAAAAGCAAAAGAAACCTTTAAAAACGTTCCATTACGATACCGCTTCTTTAAAAGAGAAATTAAAAAGGTTGCTTTTTTCAGCGGTTGCGGTTTCAACTATTTCCCTTTTTTAAAAGAGTGTGCAAAACTAAACGTTGATGCTGTAATATCCGGTGACTTGACCCACAAATCCTATCAGTTCCTACTGCACAACAGAATAAGTTTCATAGACGCTCCGCACTCCTTGACAGAAGTTTTCGGCGTGAAAAAGTTTGCAGAAAAGCTGTCAAACTACGTCAAAACAACTTTCATACCACCGGAGGTTCCATTTGACGTTTGCGTCGGCTGAATGCTTTACCCACTGCCAGATAGGGATAAAAATCCACCATCTTTCTGCTCCTTACACCTCTAATCCCCTACCGGTAAAAGTTGTTTTTGCAGGATTTTTTCCTACCGTAGAATCGGCAGAAAAGCTCTTAAAAGTCAAACTACCACAACCACAGCACACAATAAAGGGAATAAAAGTTTACGACGAAGAGAGAGACCTTGAAGCAGCGTTTATGCTTGCAAGAGGTGTAAAAGATATTTTCAACACAGAAATAGCTGTCGGTTCATCAGCAGGAATAGGTAGAGGCGCTGTAGTCATAATCTACAACGAAAAAGCCTA
>JAMOPR010000178.1 GCA_027064485.1 Desulfurobacteriaceae bacterium
ACAAAATCTATAAGTGAAACGTCAGGGGTTGGAACTCTGATTGATATTCCGTTGAATTTCCCTTTTAGCTCCGGTATTACAAGTCCTACCGCTTTTGCTGCTCCTGTTGTTGTCGGAACCATTGAAACGGCTGCAGCCCTTGCCCTTCTTAAGTCTCTATGGGGAGCGTCGAGAAGCCTCTGGTCTGCCGTATAAGCGTGAACGGTTGTTAGGAAACCGGATTTTATTCCAAAGTTTTCCAGTAAAACTTTTGCTACAGGAGCAAGACAGTTGGTTGTGCAGGAAGCGTTAGAGACGATTCTATGTTTTTCAGGGTCGTAAATATCGTGGTTTACGCCGACAACTATTGTTGCATCGGGGTCTTTTGCAGGGGCGGAGATAACAACTCTTTTAGCTCCCGCTTTTAGGTGTTTTGATGCACCTTCTCTGTCTCTGAATCTTCCTGTTGCTTCGAGAACTATGTCTATGTCCAGGTCTTTCCAAGGTAGTTTTTCCGGGTCTGGTTCGGAAAAGACTTTTATGGATTTTCCATTGATGATGAATTCACCCTCTTTTACTTCGATTTCGGCGTCAAGTTTTCTGTGAACGGAGTCGTATTTTAGGAGATGAGCGAGTGTTTTTGCATCTGTTAGGTCGTTAATGGCTACGATTTCAAAGTCCGGGTCGTTAAGTCTTATTCTGTGGAAGCATCTACCTATTCTTCCGTAACCGTTAATGGCTACTCTTATCGCCATAGCTCCTCCCTTTTAGTTTGTTGATTCAATAATAAACTTTATGGGAGTAATGTTCAAATGCATGCTTGTAGATATAATTTACTGTTCAAAGTTTATTTGCTGAGGTTGGAGCTTGAACGTTCTGAAAATAGAATATCAAAATCCTTATCAAGTTTTTCTTTTCTTGCATTCTTATGGTTATCCTGTTCACTTATTTTTAGATTCGGCTCTTATAAATGAGAAGACGGGTAGGTATTCTTTTATCGCAGTTGGTATGGAGGAAGAGTTTGCCGTTAAAGGGGATGTAAGGGCGTTTGAAAAGTTGGAAACATTTGTTTATAGATTGAAAGGAAAGTATGCTGTTCCTGAACTTCCTTTTGGTGTTTTTGGTTTTATCTCCTACGATGCCAACGTTTTTATAGAGCCTTCTGTTAAATCGGAGCAGATAGACGATATCGGTTATCCGGAGATTTATTTCTTTTTACCGGAAACGCTTTTTATCTTTGACAATGTTGAAAAGCAAGCCTGGTGCGTTACTTTTTCAAGTCTTCCGAAGGTAAATTTGATTTCAAAGCCTAATGGGTCGTTCAGTGCCAAAATTTGCGGTTTTAATATGACCAAGGATTACTTCGTTTCATCTGTAGAAAAGATTAAGAAATACATTGCTGCGGGGGATACTTTTCAGGTAAATTTTTCTCAGAGGATTGATGTTGATTTTGAGGGGGATTTTTTGACTCTTTACCACGTTCTCAGGAGTATTAATCCTTCGCCATTTTCTTTCTTTTTGGACTTTGGAGATATTAAAGCAGTTTCCTGTTCGCCGGAAAGGCTTCTGTTGAAAAGGGGGAGCTTGGTTGAAACGAGACCCATAGCAGGAACGAGACCGAGGGGTAGTAATAGAAAGGAGGAAGAGGCTTTTCAAAGGGAACTGCTATTATCGGAAAAGGAAAGGGCAGAGCACATTATGCTTGTTGACCTTGAAAGGAACGATTTGGGCAGGGTTTGCAAGTTCGGAACGGTAGAAGTAGATGAGCTTATGGTTTTGGAGAAGTATTCTCACGTTATTCACATAGTTTCAAACGTTAAAGGTATTTTAAAAGATGGAGTGAGCGAAATTGACGTTATAAAAGCTATGTTTCCGGGAGGAACGATTACCGGTGCTCCAAAGGTGAGAACTATGGAAATAATAGCTGAGCTTGAACCCACAAAAAGGGCTTTATACACGGGGTCTGTTGGTTATATAGGATTTAACGGAGTCATGGATTTTAACATCGTGATAAGGACGTTGCTTTTTAGAGGAGGGCGAGGATTTTTGCAAGTGGGTGCTG
>JAMOPR010000179.1 GCA_027064485.1 Desulfurobacteriaceae bacterium
AGATGAAGTTGAGTGCGGCGGAATAATGGTTAACGAAATTCCTACCTTCCGGGTTGACCAGATGCCCTACGGCGGCGTGAAGGAAAGCGGAATAGGTAGGGAAGGTCCCCGCTTTGCTATAGAGGAGATGACAGAAATTAAAACGATATGTTTCGACCTTAACTGATGAAGAAAAATGTTTACCTTTTAAGCGTTGTTAGTTTACTTAATGACATTTCAAGTGAAATTATTCTTTCCATCCTGCCTCTTTTTATAACGTATTTGGGAGGTGGGGGATTTTCTATAGGTTTGATTGGTGGATTTAGGGATTTTATTTCTAACTTCGTTAAAGCAGTTTCAGGAGTTTTATCCGACAAGTTTCACTCTAAAAAACCTTTTGTTATTGCTGGCTACGGCATTTCTGCTTTCTTTAAACTTTTCATAGGAATTGCAAAAACTCCCTTTCACGTTTTAATAGCCACATCCCTTGAAAGAATAGGAAAGGGAATAAGAACAGCTCCGAGAGACGCAATTATTTCTCTCTCAGCTACTTCTAAAGGGGAAAGTTTTGGTCTTCACAGAGCGTTCGACACTTTAGGAGCTCTAATAGGAACTCTCTTGGCTCTTTTGATGACAGCTTTCTTTAAAGTTTCTTACAGGAAAATCATTTTTCTTGCTGCTGCTCTATCTTTTCTCTCTATAATTCCACTGCTATTTGTGGAAGAACCGAAAGTAAAAGGGAAAAGCAATAAAACAGCTCTTTTTTCTTTCAATCTGATAAACAGAAAGTTTAAAAAGTTCCTACTTATAGCAGCGATTTTTTCGTTCTCTTCCGCCAACTATATGTTTTTTATGTTTAAAGCGGAAGAGGTCATCCATTCAAATGTTACTCCTATCGTTCTGTATGCTGTGTTTAACTTGATTTACGCTCTCCTTTCTACCCCCGCCGGAATTTTGGGAGACAGAATTGGCAAGTTAACGGTTCTTTCTATCGGTTACAGTTTTTTTGCCTCTTCTCTTGCAACTTTATCGTTTTCCAAAGGGTTGATATCTCTTACGGTTTCCTTCGTTCTTTACGGAATTGCAATGGCTCTGATTGACGGAACGCAGAGGGCGGTGGTGGGGGATTTTTCAAAGGAGGAATACAGAGCAAGCGCTTATGGAATTTTCCAATTTTTGACAGGAACGTGCATGCTTCTGGGCAACGTTGTTTTGGGTTTGGGGTGGGAAGTTTGGGGATTTTGGATTTTGCTCATTTACTCTTTTGTTTCTCTTGCCTCTGCTGTAATGTTGAAAACCTTCCTGTGATAGAATAGCGTGCAAATAATTACTAATTAAGGAGAGTGCGATGAGAAAAACTCTTGTTCTTTTAGCTGTTTTTGCAGCAACTTCTATTGGCTTCAGCTCCTGCGGCAAAAAGGAAGAAAACGCCAAAACCCAAACTCCACAGCAGGAAACGAAAGCTCCTAAACCTTTATCGGAGCTCGAATCTCAAAACGGAAGTTTGCCGAAGGGACATCCACCGATTAATAATCTACCTCCCGGACATCCACCTGTTAATTCTCAAAAAGAACTGGAAATGTTCCACTCTAAAAAAACGCTGACCAAAATCGACAAACCAGTTGAAATCCCAAAAGAAGTGGAAAAAACCTGGAAATTCGCTACTGTTGATATCGTTGATAAGAAAACGGGAAAACCTGTAAAAGAAGTCAAAGTTAAAAAGGGCGATGTAATTTCCTTCAAGGGAATGGAGATAAAAGTTCTATACATTGTGCCTCAGCTTGTCGTAGGAAGCAAATACACGTCTGCTTCTAACGAACCCCGCAATCCAGCCATTTTAGTTGTTGTTAAGAAGGATGGAAAAACAGTTTACGCAGGACCAATCTACAAACTGTTCCCAAAGATGTATAACATTAATGACCCCGAATACATAATCATCCTGAAAGATATTTCCAAAGGTTAATTTTTCTCCTTCTTCCAGTTACTTCCCTCTATACCCTCGCTTAAATGACTGCTGAGTGGTTGGTGGGGGTGGGGGACTCCTTCT
>JAMOPR010000180.1 GCA_027064485.1 Desulfurobacteriaceae bacterium
AAATTTCCGCTCTGAAAACTGCAGAGAAAACAGACGTTAAAGTCAAAAATCCATACGAATTATCTACAGCTATAAAATTCGGCGTTTTTTACGCTTTTATTTTATTCTTATCAAGAAACGCCCTTAAATACTTCGGAGACTTCGGTTTATACGTTGTTGCAGCAATTTCTGGACTCTCAGATGTTGACGCTATAACTCTGTCAACAACGAAACTTTTCTCATCTAACGATATTACGCTTCTCTCAGGAATCACCGCAGTTCTAATAGCTGCAACGGTAAACACAACCTTTAAGTGGTTCCTAACCCTATCTATGGGAAATAAAAAACTTTTTAGGAAAGTAACTCCTGGATTTACAGCATTAATAATCGGAGAAATTTTAGGAATTTTGGCTTTACTTCTAATAAAGTAAAGGGGCAGCAGCCCCAAAAAAACTTACTGAACAGGATAAACGCTTACAAACTTTTTGTTCCTTCTCGTTTCAAACTTAACAACGCCATCAATCAACGCAAAAAGAGTGTAATCACTTCCCATTCCAACGTTTTGACCAGGATGTATAGAAGTTCCCCTTTGCCTTACTATGATGTTTCCGGCTTTAACAATTTGACCGTCGTGTCTTTTAACGCCAAGCCTTTTACCTATTGAATCCCTTCCGTTTTTGGTCGAACCCATACCTTTCTTATGTGCCATGACAAACCTCCAATTAGCTTACAACTTCGTTAATTTGAATCTCTGTAAAGTGCTGACGATGACCATACTTTCTCTGATAGTGCTTCTTCTTCTTATACTTGAAAACAATAATCTTCTTACCTTTACCGTGCCTTACAACGGTAGCTTTAACCTTAGCACCTTTAACTTCATCACCTACTTTAACGCCGTTCTCATCTCTTACCATCAAAGCATCAAACTCTACTTCGGAACCCTCAGGTAGGTTGATTTTCTCAACCTTTAAAACCTGACCAGGCTCCACAACATACTGCTTTCCGCCAGTCTTGATTACAGCATACATCCCTAACCTCCTGGATTGCCTTAAAAAGTGAGACATTAATTTATAACAGCACAACTATAAAGGTCAAGTTCTACCAGAATTCCTCTTCAAATATTCATAAAACTTTTGTCCTAAAAACTTTTCATAGTTCTTTCCTCTACTTTTCAACCTGTAAGCCTGAAGCAAAATTTCAACAGGAAATTCTCCGTTTTCCCTTTTTCTAATCTCATCTTCGCTTTTAGCACTTTCAACCAAACTCAAAGCTTTTTCATAAATACCTACAAGGTTTTCCAACTCACTAAGTCGTCTTCTTTTTAACTCTTCGTTGGTCACTCTACTAAAAAAGTCATCCCATTTACCCTGAAGGTAAAGCAAAAACAGTTTATGGGTTGGAACATTATGAAGGTAGGTAAACGCATAATGCCTATCGTAATACCACGGTGATTTAAGCTTTACAAAAAGCGGGAATGGTTCTTCTCTGTCAAAATTCTTTAAAACAAATCCCTCGACAAACTCCTTGTTTTCCAACGCCCTTTCAAAATCTTTAAACGTTCCTTTCCCTACTTTTCTTGCCACAGTAACGTCAATCTGGTGTTCATAACGTTCTAAAAAATACCTTCCCGTCCTGTTATTTCTTATCTCTGTCAAAATCAACTGCTCTTCATCGTAGGGAATCACTATCTGATACTCAGGACTGACAAATTCAAAGATAGGCGTATAACCCTTTGAAAGAACGTTTCTTATAAAGGAAGAAAGTTTTTCGTTCCTCTTTACTATTTCCTTAACCCTTTTAAGCTGCGGTGCATCAAAGGATTTTTGAGTCGCAACGGCTATCTTTTCGCCATCAAGAAAGAAGTGAACCATCGTTCCATCAAACTTTTCACGGGCAATGAATTCTCTTTCTAAAAGGTTTTCCTTTCTCGTTTCTTCGTGCTCATCAACGTTAAAAAACTTGTGGAAAGGGCGGGAAACAACCTCTTTGGTGGACTTTCTGAAGGTTATCCCCCTTAACTCTCTCTTTAAAGAAGAATCA
>JAMOPR010000181.1 GCA_027064485.1 Desulfurobacteriaceae bacterium
GAAGCATATTACGGAGTGATTGCGAGGAGCATAAAAGGAAAGGAAGACCTCACATGGGACCTCGACGATTTCAATAAGCTTGCAAGGATTGGGTCATAGTGTATTTGTAAATTCTGCAAAGCAAAATCAGGGAACTTTGCTCCATAAATAGCCTTTTACCTTAAGCTTTTCCAAGATTCTTCCCGTCGCCGCGGCAGGTAGCATAAGCCTTTCGCAAACTTCCTCGATTCCTGCACAATCATAGGACCTTTCTCCCTATTTCGGTCAGATAGAGTTTTAAACCATCTATCGTATTTTTGAGGGGTACGTCATCTG
Source organism: Desulfurobacteriaceae bacterium (assembly GCA_027064485.1). GTDB lineage: Bacteria > Aquificota > Aquificia > Desulfurobacteriales > Desulfurobacteriaceae > Desulfurobacterium_B. The sequence goes on from JAMOPR010000181.1 coordinate 316, forward strand.
CTATTAGTCGACTAAGGATCCAGCAACAATTTTAGGAGGAGTTTTGTTGTGACAGTGTATCCCGATTTAAATGCCGCTATGAAGACGTTCGTATTAACCATGAATCTTTTCTTCTGCAAATTTATTGGCTTCCTTTATTTCTCCCTACTTTCAGGCCAGCTTCAACAACCTCCTCAGCTAAGTCTCTAATTATTTTCTCAACATCCACTTTTTTCAGGACAATAAGGTCGTCCTAGAGCTCGGCAATTATAAATGCGTCACCCCTCCTGAGCCTGAGTTTTTCTTAGTCTGCTGGGAATAACCATTCTCCCTCTATCGTAAATAACAACAAGACTCAACCCATTAATTTCACAATCTTACTAATTATTATTCCTTACGTTTATTTTAATAATCTTTTTTGCAGGATTCATCAGAAACATTAGAATTAAGCCGCTTTTCTAGAAGCCTTGATAGAATAAGATTTCCAGCCACATATGTCATTAGCGCAAATGATGCCTGAGATTATCACCGCCTCTATTCCGCCTCCGGGAAAAGTTGAAGCACTGGCCAGGTAAAGACCTTTAATCGGTGTTTTAAAGAAGGGTCTTTTAGTTTTGATTGATTGGTCGAACGCGTAGATGGCTCCTTCCGGCATAGAAGTGTAGTGCTCGAACGTTTTCGGGGTCGCCGCGTCCTGGACGATTATGTGCTCGCTTAGGCCCGGAATGACCTTTTCGGCCTTCTTTATCAGCCTCTCCGCAAGTTTCCTCTTGAGTTCAAAATACTCCTTAGTTCCCCTCTCTGGGAAATCGTGATAGTTTGCTCCTGTCAGCAATGTGACACTCGCTTTCCCCCTCGGCGCCAGGCTTGAGTCGGCATTGGAGTTTAACACAATGTTGAGACCCTCATCCAGATCCTCAATCAACGTCGGATAATCTGATAGATCAACGTCCACCCCCAGAAATACCATGAAGCAGGAGGGAGACATTTTCAGATTTTTTATATAATTTACAAATTTCGGATCTAAATTTTCCTCCCCCACCAGGTCCAGGAAGACGGTTTTCGCGTTTGCATTGCCCACGATTATGGGACTCTTAAAAATCTTATTCCCAACCTTAACACCCCTAACTTCTCCGTTTTCGATGAGTATTCTGTCTACCTTGTGCATCGTTAGAACACTACCGCCGTTTTCCTCAATGATCCTTTTTAAGCTGTCCGCGAACCTCTGTGCGCCTCCCCTAGGGAAGTATCCGCCGTGGATGTAGTAGGATACGACCGCTGTGAGTGCGCTGCTCGCAGGCGTTTCCTCGGGCTTCGTTCCCAAGTAACCTATCAAAGCGCAGAGTAGCTTCTTTAGGTCCTCGCTTGTGAAGTACTCATCGAGCTTTTCCCTATACGTCTTGTTCATCCAATCGTAGAAATGGGGATGGTCCTTGGGATAGTTCAGCAGTTTTTTCTTTCCGTAAACCTTAACGATCAACCAGGCAGGCAGTGGTGTGCCAAAATCCGCATCTCTGTAGCATTCTTCATAGGCCAACTTGGCGTCTTCGAAGAACTTTTCGATATTTTCTCTTTCCCGGGGAAAAAGTTTCGAGAGGTTTTCCAGGAACTCCTTAAGATTTGTGGCATTTATTTCTTCACCTTTAAAAATATATTTTATTTTATTTTGAACGAAAAGATCGTCTTTATTGAGCCCTAGTTCTT
>JAMOPR010000182.1 GCA_027064485.1 Desulfurobacteriaceae bacterium
AGGATTACCCTATAGGGTTGTTGTTATGAAACACGCTTTCAGAAATGCTCTTTCTCCTTTCCTTACTCTCATCGGCTTTGATATTGCAGGTCTTTTATCCGGTGCCGTTTTAGTTGAAATAATAACGGCATGGCCCGGTCTTGGTAGGCTGATGTTTGAAGCGGTTATGGCACAGGATATTTTCGTTGTAATGGGTTCTCTATACATCGGCGGTATTATGCTTCTTATCGGTAACTTGATAGCGGATATACTTTTGGCACTTAACGACCCGAGAGTTAGAGAAAAAGAGGTAGAGGGCAAAGTTGTCTAAATTCTTCTCCTTTTTAGAAGGTTTGTATCGAAAGCATCCACCTGCAGCCTATTCTTTTGTTTTTCTCCTCTTTCTCTACTTTATTGCCGTTTTTGCCGATTTTATAGCTCCCTACCCTTACGATGTTCAGTTTAGACATTATCCTTATCACCCTCCAACGCCCATACACTTTTTCGATAGAAACGGGCATTTTCACCTTCGACCTTTCGTTTACGGTCACAAATTGGTTGACCCCGTTACTAAAACCTATACGGTTGACTACTCCAAAGTTTACCCTGTTGAATTCTTCGTTAAAGGAAAACCTCACTACCTGCTTGGGTTTATAAAAACCGATGTTCATCTGTTCGGCGTAGGAAACGGTGGCCATATATTTCTTTTCGGAACGGACAGGCTCGGCAGAGACGTCTTTTCAAGACTCGTTTACGGAACGAGGATTTCTCTTACGGTCGGACTTATCGGCGTTGCAATTTCTTTTACTTTGGGGCTTTTCATCGGAGCTGTTGCTGGGTATTTCGGCGGAATTGTTGACAACGTTATAATGAGACTGGTTGAAATCCTAATGGCGTTTCCTGCTTTTTACTTGATGCTTGCCCTTCGTTCAATGTTTCCCGTTGATATGCCAAGTTACCTAACCTTTATAATTATCGTTGCAATCCTTTCCTTAATAGGCTGGACAGGACTGTCAAGAGTCATCAGAGGAATGGTGCTTTCTATAAGGGAGAACGATTACGTTAAAGCTGCAAGGATTTTAGGAGGAAGTCATTTTTACATTATAAGAAAGCACATCATCCCTTCTACTCTATCTTATGTTATCATAGCTGCTACTTTAAGCGTTCCCGGTTATATTTTGGGTGAAGCAGCGCTCAGTTTAATTGGTTTGGGCATTCAAGAACCTTATCCTTCGTGGGGTAATATGCTTTCGGAGGCTAACAACGTTTACGTGCTGTCTGACCACCCGTGGATTCTTTCAGCAGGCTTTGCTATCTCTTTAGTCGTTATTGCCTTTAACCTACTGGGAGACGGACTGAGAGATTACTTTGACGTTAAGATGGAGAGGTAAGTATGTTCTACTTTCTCTTCTACAAACTGTTAAAGATTGTTCTTTTCAAATACATAACCTTTCGAAGTATCTACGCATCCATAACAGCTATGGTCATAGGTTTCCTACTCTATCCATGGTTCGAGGAAAAACTTAAAAACCTTCAATTTAAGCAGAAGATAAAAGAATACCTGCCCGAAACTCATAAAAAAAAGAACGTTCCCACAATGGGAGGCTTGCTGATAATTACCTCTTTAATCCTTTCCATATTTTTATGGAACAACCTTGAAAACTTGTTCATCTGGCTCGTTATTTTCGTTTTGGTATCTTTTGGAGCTATAGGTCTTGTAGATGATTACATAAAATCTAAAAGAAGTAATCCTGAAGGTCTCTCTGAAGGAAAAAAGTTTTTCTTTCAGTTAATTTTTGCTTCTTTTGTTGCCGTTGTGCTTTATAAGAGTGGATTTTCTACAGAGCTTTATTTCCCCATTTTTAAAAATTTACATTTCAACTTGGGATGGTTGTTCATTCCATGGGCTGTTTTCATTATAGTTGGAGCCTCTAACGCTGTTAACCTTACCGACGGACTTGACGGTTTAGCAATAGGTCCGGTAATTACCACTTCTTCAGTGTTTTTGGTTTTTTCCT
>JAMOPR010000183.1 GCA_027064485.1 Desulfurobacteriaceae bacterium
TCAGCAGGGTATTAAACCACCAATTGACGTTTTACCTTCTCTTTCAAGATTGATGAACGATGCAATAGAACCTTTTCACAGAAGGCTTGCTTCTCAGCTTTATTCAGCTTATGCAAAGTTTAAAACAGTTGAGAAACTTGCATCTATCATAGGTGAAAGCGAACTTGGAGAGGTTGAACGAAAATACCTTGAATTTGGCAGGAAGTTCTTAAAAGAATTCATAAATCAGGAGGAGGGAGTAAAGAGAACCCTCGAGGATACGTTTACCGTTGGCTTGAGGGTTCTCTCTCTTTTACCAGAAAGAGAACTCACCCAGCTCAAAGAGGAAGATTTAAAAAGGTTGAAAGGATGATAAAGAGCAGAACGGAACTTTTAAAGCTCAAAGAGGAAATAAAATTTTTAAAGGATGGAAAAGCAATTTTTGAGGAAAAACGAAATATACTGCTTAAAGAGGTTATGTCTATTGTCGATGACATAGAAAAAAAGAGAAAAGAGCTGAATACTAAAGTGCTTGAAGGTTATAAAATACTTTCAAAAGCAATTATGGAAGTGGGAGAAGAAAAACTTTTAAAGGAAAGTTCAGGTAAGGAAAAAATAAGCTTAAACGTGGAAGAGCAAGTTTTTGCCGGAGTGGTTGTTCCCAAAGTTTCTTTTGAGTTTAAAAAGGAAGTGGAAATAGAAAGGGGAGAAGGAATTTTCAGCAAGCTTTCGGAAAAAATTTTCAGAGAAGTTGTTGAGCTGATTTTAGAAATTGCGGAACTTGAAATGAAAGGATGGCGAATTGCGGAAGAAATAAAGAAAACAACCATAAGAATTAACGCAATAGAAAATTTTTATCTACCCAACTACAAAGAACAGGCAAAAAAAATAGAAGAAGAACTGGAAGAAAGTGAAAGAAACTCTATCGCCCTTCTCAAGAGCTGGCGTTCTTCTGAAGCGCCTTTTGTTTGAGGTAGCTTTCTATAAACATATCTATATCTCCATCCATTACCGCGTTTACGTTTGAAGTCTCAACGCCTGTTCTGTGGTCTTTTACCATTTGATAAGGATGAAAAACGTAGGACCTTATCTGATTGCCCCAAGCTATCGTTTTGTGTTCTCCCCTTGCTTGAGCAATTTTTTCTTCTCTCTTTCTCCTTTCAAGCTCGTAGAGGCGAGCCTTTAAAATTTTCATCGCTCGCTGCCTGTTCTGTATTTGAGACCTTTCACTTTGACAGGTTACCACTATACCCGTAGGTATATGGGTAATCCTCACTGCAGAATCAGTTTTATTAACGTGCTGTCCACCAGCACCAGAAGCCCTGTAAGTATCTACTCTTATATCTTCATCTTTTATTTCAATGTCTATTTCGTCTTCTATTTCCGGCACTACAATTACACCGCAGAAAGAGGTATGACGCCTTGCGTTAGCGTCAAACGGAGAAATCCTGACAAGCCTGTGGGTGCCGTGCTCCGCTCTAAGCAATCCGTAAGCGTAAGGTCCTTTAACTAAAATTGTTGCACTCTTTATACCAGCTTCTTCATTTTCCTGATAGTCAAGGATTTCTGTTTCAAACCCTTTTCTTTCTGCCCATCTTAAATACATCCTCATGAGCATTTCTGCCCAGTCGCAACTTTCCGTTCCGCCGGCTCCCGCGTGAATTGTGACGATTGCATTGTTTTTGTCAAACTCATCAGAAAGAACGGTTCTTATTTCCAACCTGTCAAGAGACTTTTCAACAGAAGATAAAAGCTTCTCTGCTTCTTCTATTAAAGAAGAATCATCAGGTTCCTCTTCAGCCATCTCTAAAAGGACTTCAGCATCTTCCAATTTCCTTTCAATCTCAAAAATCTGGGAAAGTTCTTGTTCTATCCTGTTTCTCTCCTGAGAAATTGCCTGTGCCTTCTTTTGATTGCTCCAAAAGTCAGAAGAAGACATTTTCTCCTCTATCTCTTTAAGGCGCCTTTTCATTTCTTCTACGTCAAAAATACCCCCTTACTTCGCTGTAACGGTTCT
>JAMOPR010000184.1 GCA_027064485.1 Desulfurobacteriaceae bacterium
AAATCTTGGATATGTATCAGAACATACTTGAATTCCAGCAGGCTTCTGCGGGGAAAGTGGAACTTGATGTAAAGAAACTCCCTTTAAGTTTGGCTGTTGAGAAACCGCTCATAAAAGTTTTGAAAGATTATATTGATGAAGATGTTATTTACAAACTCGTTTCCAACTTTTTAGAGTTCTTGCTTGTTTTTGGCACTCAAGAAATGAAAGAAGAGGCAAAAAGGGCGGCGGAGGGGAGTGCTTTTACCAGGGAAAATATTAAGGAAATTTTAACAGATTTTTTGGAGAAAGAACAGGTGGTTCCCGGTTCACCTCCCCTTTTTATAAATATGGTTGTCCTCTCCGTCGCCCCTATTCTGTTTTCCCCGATGTCGAAAATTTTACAAGAGCAGTTGCCTGAAGATTTTGAAAGCGTAAACTGCCCCTACTGCGGTTCTAAAGCTGCTGTGGGATATTTAAAGAAATCCAAAGAAGGAAAGAGGTATTTGGTTTGTCCTGTTTGCTACGGGGAGTGGCCCATAAAAAGGGACAGATGTGCCTACTGCGGTAATGAGGATTTGGAAGAACATTTTTATCTGTTACCTGAGTCTAAAAACGATTCTTACGTAAGGATAGACATCTGCGATAAATGCAAAAGATACATTAAAACAATCGATGAAAGAGTGTTGGATGAAAAGGGAAAGAAGTGTTTCCCACTTGTGGAAGATATAGCTACACCCCATTTGGATGTGAAAGCGGCAGAAGAGGGATATACAAAAGTAAACGTTAACATTTTTGGTTTTTAAACTTTTGCAGGAGGAGGTAAGGTATGAGGAAAGCATTGTTGGCAGCCAGCGTGATTACTCTGTTGTCTTCTGCGCAGGTTTTTGCGCAAGATGACGTTGAGGCTCTAAAGGCTCAAATCCAGCAGTTGCAAGAGCAGATGGCAAAGCTTCAAGCTAAGCTTGTAGAGCTTGAATCTCAAAAGGGTGTTGGGGTTAAATCTGTTACCGGTTTAAAGAGTGGCGTTAAAGTTTACGGAAGGATAAAGTTTGATGCCATTTACGACACCCACAACATGGGTGCTGACCAGTTTATTAAAACACTTCCAAGGGGAGACAGGCAGGATAGAACTACTTTTAACATGAAGGATACCCGTATCGGATTAATCATTAACGGTCCGCAAGCTGGTGACTGGAAAGTTACAGGTAGAATAGAAGGTGATTTTTATGGAGCTTCTGGAGATAACGGAGCATTTAGGATTAGGCTTTCTTACATCAACTTAAACAACGGTCAAGGAACGAATATCAGGATAGGTCAGGATTACGTTCCTATCGCAAGGCAAATGGCTTCAACTCTTGACTTTTTGAGCATGGCAAGTTCTGGTAACCTGTGGGATAGAGTTCCTCAGGTAACTGTAACGCAGACGTTTAGCAACGGCTTTGGAATTTTGGGAACGGTTTATAAGAGTTCTGCAAAAACCGATGGCGTGAAGATGAGGATGCCTTGGGTTGGTGCTAAGGTATTCTACAAAGGGGACGTTTTCGGAACGGGTAAGCCTCTCTATTTGGCTTTAGGAGGAGCTTATAGAAGAGGAACACCAAAAGGCTTCGAAGATTCTGATGACCACGTTAACGATTATCTTGCAGCGCTTGAATGGAACATTCCATTTAACCTATACTTCCCTATGGCTGTTAAGGGAGAAGCATACGTAGGTCAGGGACTTGATGCAAGAGATTACTTGGTATTCAGCAAACCTCACTATCTCGATAATACGGATGTTGAAGAGCTGCAAACGTGGGGTGGATTTGTTCAGTTGAGCGTGAAGCCCACCGCTAAAGTTGCTTTAAACATTGGAACAGGTATGGATAACCCGGATAACGACGATGCTGATAAGGCAGGAACTTACGAGAAGAACTGGAGAGTTTTTGGAAATGTCCTTTACAAGCTTGCTCCTAACGTTTCCCTTGGAGCAGAGGTTGACCATCAAGAGACTTTATACAAAGGTGATGTAGAG
>JAMOPR010000185.1 GCA_027064485.1 Desulfurobacteriaceae bacterium
CCTTGCGTAGGCTGAGAGGCTTTCTACGTAGCGGCGCTGTCCTTCGGCGTAGAGGGTGTCGAAGGCGAGGGAGGATTTTCCGGAGCCGGAAACGCCAGTAATAACTACTAACTTATTTTTCGGTATTTCAAGGTCTACGTTTTTTAAATTGTGCTGTCTTGCACCTTTTATAGTTATCTTGTCCTTCATCTTGTTGAGAGTCCTCCAAGTTGTGTTTTAAGGTAAATTTAAGAGTAAAAGCTGATTGTGGAGCTTTTCTGCTCTTTGATGATAAACTTATAACTGCTAAATTGAGTGTGAGAGGTGAACTATGCCGCTTTTCAAAAAAGTTCTTTATCCTACCGATTTTTCCGAGCTTGCAGAAGTTTCGAAAAATTACGTGTTTAAATTGAAAGAGGCGGGAGCTGAGGAAGTTGTGCTTTTACACGTGATTCATCCTTTAGAGTTCAGCTTACCTCAGTTTGATGACCCTTTTGCTTTAGATGTTGCCACTATTTACGCTCATATTCCCGAAATTGAGAAGGAGATTCTCAAACGGCATGAACAGATGATGGAAGAGATTGAGAAAGAATTGGAAGAGAGAGGATTTAAGGTTGATAAGGTTTTAGTTGTAGGAGACCCCAAAGAAGAGATAGTTAGAGTGGCTGAGGAGAAAAATGTTAGCGTTATAGTTATAGGTTATCACGGTAAAGGTCTGCTTGAAAGAATTCTTGAGATGGGTAGCACGGCAAAGGCTGTTATAAGGAAAGCAGAGTGTCCTGTTCTGGTAGTTAAGAAGAATTTGAAGGGGAGTGAAGATGGGCAAGATTAAGGATATAAGACCTTTGAAGTGGACGGAAAATGCGCTTTTACTTCTTGACCAGAGAAAACTTCCGCTGAAGGAAGAGTGGGTAGAGTGTAAAAGCTACGAGGATGTGGCAAAAGCAATAGAGGATATGGTGGTAAGGGGAGCTCCTGCTATAGGAGTTGTAGCTGCTTACGGAGTTGTTTTAGGAGCAAAAGAGGTGGCTGAATCTTCTGAAAACTTGATGGATTTTAAGGCAAGAGTGGAGTTGATAATAAATCGCCTTGCAGCTACAAGACCTACTGCTGTTAATCTCTTCTGGGCTTTGAAGAGGATGCGGAGAATTTTGGAGGCTGGCGGGAGTATAGAAGACGTTATTGCTGCTCTTGAAACTGAAGCCATAAACATAGAAAGACAGGACGTTGAGACAAACAGAAAGATAGGTTTCTTTGGGGCAGAACTGCTTTCTTCAAAAGAGGTAATTTTGACTCACTGCAATACTGGGGCTTTAGCAACAGCCGGCTACGGAACGGCGCTTGGAGTTGTGAGAGCAGCAGTTGAAAGCGGTAAAGAGGTAATTGTTTACGTTGACGAAACGAGACCTTATCTACAAGGAGCAAGGTTAACTGCGTGGGAACTCCAGCAAGAAGGAATTCCTTATTACTTGATAACCGATAACATGGCTGGTTGGTTTATGTCTTTGGGTGAAATTACCTGCGTTATAGTTGGGGCTGACAGGATAGCAAGGAATGGAGATACGGCTAATAAAATTGGCACTTATTCTCTTTCTGTTTTGGCTAAAGAACACAATATACCGTTTTACGTTGCTGCTCCAACTTCCACTTTTGACCTTTCGATAGCTTCTGGAAAAGAGATTCCTATTGAAGAGCGTTCTGCAGATGAAGTGATTTTCTGCCATTGCAAAGATTGCAGGATAGCTCCTTACGGAGCGAAGGTTAAAAATCCCGCTTTTGATGTTACTCCTCACGAGAATATTACGGGGATAATTACCGAGAAAGGAGTTATCCATTCACCTGATGAGAAAAAGATACTTGAGTTCTTCGCTGAATAGAAAGGCATTCGTTCTCTTTTTTGTTCTTATGATGATAGGAGCTTTGGCTCCTATTTTGTTTTCTGTGTATGCTGTTTCTTCTAAAAATTACGATAGGGGGAACTACCTTAAAGATTACGTTATTGCTTATCATGGT
>JAMOPR010000186.1 GCA_027064485.1 Desulfurobacteriaceae bacterium
AACGCTTCTGCTCGCTCCAAAGCAGTAGGTTACAGGTTCTTCCAACTTCGTTCCAGGCTCTATGTAAACCTTTGTCTTAACGCCCGTTGGAGTTTCTATTACCTCAGACCTAATGCCCGGAGCGGGATATCTAACGATAACTTTGTTCCTATCAACAACAAGGTTAAACTTGCGGTTGGCAAAGTATTCCTCAGGCAAACCTACCTTTATAAATTCCTTAGCAGCTATTTCAAAAAGCTTTTTATCCATTACTCGTCGCCTCCAACCAACTGCGGGTTCTTAACCTCACACTTAACGCACATCGTTTTAAATTTTTCACCTACAGCTTTAGGGTCTCCTGTTTGAACTACTTTACCGTCACACATTAACGTTGCCCTATCGGAAATCTCAGCAATTTCTTCTCTGTGGGTTATCATTAAAACGGTTGTGCCGCGTTCTTTTAACGTTTTAATCATCTTTGCTATGTCTTCCATAGACGCAAAGTCAATACCAGAATCTGGCTCATCCAAAATGACTAAATCCGGGTTCATTGCTAAAACAGAAGCAAGCTCTACTCTTTTTCTTTCACCGCCAGAGAGGGTGTCGTCAACGTAGCGGAAAAGGTAGCTTTTATCCAAACCTACAAGCTCCAGGCACTCTTCTACGTCAAGATTCGGGTTGTTCCTACCGGAAATTTTTAGGTATTCCTCAACGGTTATACCCTCAAAGCGGGCAGGTTCCTGCCAAGCTAAAGTTAAACCTAACCTTGCTCTTTCAAAGATTTCTTTGCCGTTGAGAATCGTATCCTTGAAAATAATTTCTCCTTCGGTGGGGGATTTTAAGCCGTTGATACCCATGATGAGGGAGGCGAGGGTGGATTTTCCAGCCCCGTTAGGTCCCAAAATGGAATGGATTTCCCCCTTTTCAACAACTAAATTAACGCCCTTTAAAATAGGTTTGCCATCTATAGTAAGCCTAACATCATTTACGATAAGAATGGGAGTCACTTTATACCTCCTCCTCAACCTTTCTTTGAATTTTATTATCAACATTATGCTTTGTCAATACTTTTCGTTTTCTTAATGAGAATCATTCTTAATAATAAGGTGGTAAAATGGAAAACCCAAAAATAAGCAGAGGGAAAAATGAAGCTAATACTTGTCGGTGCCGGTGAAGTAGGAAGAGAACTTATCAAGAAACTCCAAAAAGAGTGGTCTATAACAGTAATAGATGAAGAGTCGGAAAAACTGAAAAAAATCATAAACTTACTGGATTCCGAATCCCTAAACAGGACTGTCCTCCTTCAGGGAGATGGAACGAGTAAGCTAATGCTTGAAAAAGCTGGAATAAAGGAAGCAAACGCATTTGTTGCCTGCACAGGTGACGATGAAGTTAATGTCATAGCCTGCAAAATTGCAAAAGAATTTGACGTTCCTTCTATCTTTGCCGTTTCAAATAGTAGAGAAAAAGATGAACTGTATGAAAAAGAAGGAATAGATTACGTAAACAAAGCCGTTGCCACAGCATCACTGCTGGAAAGGCAAATAGAATCAGGTATTGTTTCTCCAACCAACATAGGATTGGGAAAGGGAGAAATAATTGAAGTAACAGTAATGCCTACTTCTATCATAGCCGGATACCCGGTAGGGAAATTTTCTTCCCGCAGGTGGAAAATAGTAGCCATCTTTAGAGGAGAAAAACTCATACTTCCCAAACCAAAAACGATAGTAAAACCAGGCGACAAGGTGCTCATAGTAGGCGAGCCTAAAATACTCAAATACATCGCAGGGCTCATCCGCTCCGGTGAACCTCAATTTCCTCTCCAATTCGGCGTTGAAGAAGTTGTTTTTCTGACAGAACCCAAAACAGAAGTTTTAAAAGATGCTATCTTTTTCCTTGAAAAAACCAAACTTCAGAAAGTTTCCGTTTATACCTGCTTTAATCCTCCAACAACTTTAGCAGAAAGTTTTAAAGTAGAAGGAAAAACGGTAAAGACC
>JAMOPR010000187.1 GCA_027064485.1 Desulfurobacteriaceae bacterium
AATTTCTGCAACCTTTTTCCCTTCCTCCTTGAGGGAGGTTGCTCCTCAAATCGCAGCAATGGTGGCCGGCTTTCCGGTGGATATGAATTCTATTGTTTCAAAGCTTGATAATTTCCCTAAGAGGGAACTCCCAAGTAGTGAAAGCCTCTTAATGGAGAAGTCCCGCTACGTATTCTCCCCTTACGTTCAATACTTCTTTTCAACTGAGGATAGCTTTTACCTCTTTAACTTAAGGTGGCATAAGACGAGTGACGTGGGAAGGGACTTAAGCGCTTCTTTCTCCTACAGGAAGAATTTAACGAGGAACTTAAACTTTAAGCTCAACTTGGGAAGGGCGGTTAGGATACCTTCTTTTGAGGAGATGTACATAAAGAATAACTCGTTCCTTCTGGGAAATCCTAAGCTTGATAGCGAAAAGGAAGATTCTATAATGCCTTCCTTAGAGTATAGCGGAGATACTTTTCTAGTTTCCGGTTTTCTGTACTATTCACGGTTTCACGACTTTATCTACAAGAGGAAGCTTTCTCTCGTAACCTGGAAGTGGGATAACAGCGGCACCACGGTAAAAGTGAAAGGACTCTCTCTATCCTTAAAGAAGAGGTTCTCTGATTCATGGGAAGTAGGCTTTTCCTTTAATAGGGTTTTTTCTGTAAAAGGAGTACCTGAAGAGGACGTTTCTTTTCCTCGTAATAAGTTTGTAAGTGGGATTACTTACGATAAAGGCTCTCTTTCTCTAAATCTTTCTACAGTTGCTTACTCAAAGGTCTCTTCTACTCCTGGTTTTTATAGAACTGATTTGAACTTGCGTTATTCCCTTTCAAAGAACTTATCTCTAATGTTTCAAGTTATAAACTTGACTAACAAAAATTATACTTATCCTGACAACGTTCCAGGAGAAGAAAGAACCTTATGGTTAGGATTGCATTATTCCTATTAATTTTTATACCGTGTATAGTCTATGCTGGAGAGAAGGTATGTATTTATAATAGTTATAACGTTTCTCCTGCTTTGGAGCTTAAAAGGAAGTTAGAAAAGGTTTTAAAAGAAAAGGGGTACGATTATAATGTTAGTTCTGTTGATAGCAATTGTGATGTCTATTTAGTAATAGGAACTCCAGCTCTTATTAGAATTTTAAAGAAAGGAAATTTTAAAAAAATAGTTTATACTTTTGTTCTCTTTCCTGAAGAACTTCATATAAAGAGAAGGAATGTTTATGGAATAAGGATTTTTCCTCTTCCTGTAAGGACAATAAGGGCTTTTATGAAGAAAAAAAGATTGCAGCAAATTAGAGTTGCCGTTCCAATTAGCCGTAAAATGCTACCAATAGCTGAAAGATATTTACCAAGGAAGTATTTTAGAATTATTGTTTTTAAAGAATCTCCGTCTGAGATTTTTGATAAACTTGTAACGTATAGTTACGTCTATATCTTTCCTGATCCTCAAGTTTTGAAGGTTGTGAATTTAATTAACTTAATTTCCTTTGGAAGGGAAAATGGGATAATCTTTTTGACGGGTTTAAAGGACCTTAAAAACTATGATGTTGACTTTGTTCATGAAGTTTCTTATGAGAAGCTTGCCAATGAAATGGTTGAACTTATAGATAAAGAACCTAAGGAAAGAATTCTTCCTTGTCCGGTTAAAGAGTGATGGTATCTTTTAGAAGGTATGTGCTACATAGAGTTTTCCTTGTAGGATTTATTCTCTTGATTATCACTATTTTGTTTAGTTACTTTTCAACTAAAGCTGTGAGAGAAGTTTATTATAAGAATTTGGTTTACCTTTCTAACCTTGTTGAAACTAACTTTCAAATTTTGTTTGACCTTTACAGTAACGAGAGGTTTATAGAGTATCAACTATCGGAAACTGTTTTAAAAATTCCTGAATTGGAAGGGATCTATATTGAGTATGATAAAAGGAAATTTGCTTTTCCAAAAAAACTTTATTCCATTGTAAGGGAGATTAAAAAGAATGATG
>JAMOPR010000188.1 GCA_027064485.1 Desulfurobacteriaceae bacterium
TAATTTAGCCGTGCTACAAACGGAAAAGCAGGTGGTGCAAAGTATGCAGTCAGTTTGCTTATCAAACTTTTTGAGTTCTCTCGGGTAAACTTTGCTTTCTTCATCAAGCGTTTTTGGAACGATTTCAGAATCAGGTATGAGATATGTTTTCATTTCTTTTAGCTTTTCAAGGGCAGAATCCCAGTCAACGATAAGGTCTCTAATTACGGGCATGTTGTCTAAGGGTTCTATTGTTAAAACGTTTGTTTTATAAGTTTCAAGTTCGTTGAATACCTGCGTTTTACAGGCAAGTTTGGGGTATCCGTTGATTTTAACTGAGCAAGAGCCGCATATGGCGCTTCGACAGAAGGCTCTGAAAGATAAACTTGGGTCTATGTTGTCTTTTATATACTGAAGAGCTTCTAATATTGTCATTCCTTTGGGGACTTCTATTGTAAATTCTTGGTAGTATGGTTTTTCGTCCTTTTGAGGATTAAACCTTTTTATTCTAAAGGTAACGTTTCTCTTTTCCATTTTTTCCTCCGTTAGTATTTCCTCTCTTCAGGTTGGAACTTGGTTATCTTTACTGGCTTCCAGCTTATCTCAAGTTCGCCGTTCTCTTTTCTCCTGATAATTGAGTGCTTCAGGAAGTTTTCATCGTCTCTATTTGGATAATCTGTTCTTGCATGTGCTCCACGGCTCTCTTTTCTCTCTAAGGCTCCTAAAACAATTGTCTCTGCAACTTCTACCATGTTTAAGAATTCAAGGGTCTGCTGCAGGTTTGTGTTAAAGACCATTTCTGTATCGTAAACTTTGATTTTCTTTGCTCTTTCTTTTATCTCTCTGACTTTTTCAAGAGCTTCTTTCATCTTTTTCTCTTCTCTAAATATTCCAGCGCCATATGTCATTACGTCGCTTAGCTCGTTTCTCAGTTCTACTAACTTTTCTGTGCCTTCGTTGTTAAAGAGTGCTTTTATTTTCTCTTCTTCCGCTTTAACAGCGTTTTCGTCAAAATTTGAAGGTAGAGTTTCACTTACGTAATTAGCAGCATCTTTTCCTGCTATCTTTCCGAAGACAACTATGTCGAGTAGGGAGTTACCGCCAAGCCTGTTTGCTCCGTGAACGGAAACGCAACCGCATTCGCCTACTGCATAAAGTCCTTTTATTTCTGTCCTTCCGTAAATGTCGGTGTCTATTCCTCCCATAGAATAATGGGCTGTTGGTCTTATCGGTATCGGTTCGTTTATGGGGTCAACGCCTTCAAAGTCTATTGCTAATTCTCTAATCTGGGGAAGTCTTTCAAGTATCTTTTTCCTTCCCAAGTGTCTTAAGTCAAGATAAACAAATTCGTTCCCTTCGTCGTCTTTGAACCCTCTGCCTTCCATTATCTCTGTTTCTATTGCTCTTGAAACTAAGTCTCTTGGTGCTAACTCCATTTTTTCGGGGGCATACTTTTCCATAAACCTTTCGCCGTTTTTATTTATGAGGTAACCGCCTTCGCCTCTTGCTCCTTCTGTTACGAGTATTCCTGTTCTTCTGAGTCCTGTTGGGTGAAATTGAACGAATTCCATGTCTTTTAGTGGCACTCCAGCCCTTAAAGCCATTGCTGGACCATCTCCTGTGTTACCTAAAGCATTTGACGTTCTTTTCCAGTAGATTCTTGCGTGACCACCTGTAGCTAAAATTACCGCTTTTGCTTTTATGCCGTGGATTTCTCCGGTTCTCAAGTCTATTGCTACCACGCCGGCTATTTTTTCGCCGTTGTGGACTAAAGAGAGAGCAAACCATTCGTTTAAAAAGGTTACTTCGTTCTTCAAACATTGCTCGTAAAGAGTTTGAAGCATTACGTGTCCAGTTTTATCCGCTGCGTAACAGGTTCTTGGGAATGAGGCGCCTCCGAACGGTCTTTGGGCTATTTTTCCGTTTTCAAGTCTTGAGAACGGTAATCCCATGTGTTCCATTTCTCTTATTATTTTGGGTGCCAT
>JAMOPR010000189.1 GCA_027064485.1 Desulfurobacteriaceae bacterium
CATTGGCAAAAGGTGTTGTAGATGAAAGCAGGTCTGGGGATATCAGCTGGTTGTAGCCTGAAGTATTAAATCCGTAGCTTCCTGCTAATCCAGTAGCCGGAGGTGTTCCCAAATGGTTAAACCCGCTTATATACCAGCTAAAACCTAACTGCTTTTCAGCGTTTGATTGGATTTGAACGATTTTAGCCCTTATCATTACCTGTTTTTCGGGTCTGTCAATTTCCTTAATTACGTCTGCGATTTCTCTATAGTGGGTATCTGTAACGTTTAGAATCAGGGAATTCGTAGCTGGAATTGTTACGATTTTTTCTTTGTCGTTGAACTTAAACAGTTCATTGAGCTTTTGTGCTATTTTTTCTGCATCAACGTATTGGAGCTTTATTATGTGGCTGTTCACTGGTTCTAACTTCCTCTGAACGACTATTTTCCTTTTCGGTAAAACTCTAATGTAATTATCTGCTTTTATGTATGTTAAGTTTAAAGGGTCTAAAACGGCTCTTAGGGCTTCTTTCCACGGAACAGGTTTGGAAAAGTCTATGTTTACTGTGCCTTTTACTTCTGGGTCAAATACCACGTTTAACCCAACGGCACTTGCTATCGCTTTGATTACCGACCTTACATCGGCGTTTGTAAATTTGAGGGTTAACTTTAGAGTCGTGTCTTTCTTCGTTTTCAATTTTCCGTATTTGCTGCTTTTAGAGGTAGAAATTGTAGCTATCGATATGTTTTTGTTCTTAACGTTTATTTCTACCGCTTTTGCGTCCGTTTCAACCTTTATCTGTGAAACTTCTCCACTTCTGCGAATCTCAATATTTTTAATTGAGTTGCCGGAAATTTGATAAGAACCCTCTTTTAGTTTTAAGCCGTATACGTTTATGTTGACAAAGTTTCCTGATTTTGAGTATTCAATTTTTTGAGGTTGTTGAGGTAGAGAAATTGTGAGTCTTTCGCCCGACTTAGTCTTGGTTACCTCAAACTTTGGTATTACGTAGTCGGCTGGCTCTACGATTAACCTTATTAGCTTTCCCGTTTGGATGGCTTTTAATTCCCCTTTCTTTGTAAGGCTTAACTCTATGAGAGAACCTTTACTATAAGGTTTTATTGTTGCAGATTTAACAAAGTTTCCTCTTTTACCTATCTGGTATGTTTTTGAAACGCTGCAATTTTCCAGTTCAACTCTTATTTCTGTTCCTTTGGCACTCCGAGGAACGACCTTGCAAGCTTGAGAAGAGGATACGTCTATCTCAAAACGTTTCCCGTCATAAATGGCATTTATGTTTTCAATTTTTCCTGCGTAGGCTATTCCGCTTATCAGTATAGCTGCGGTGGCAATAGTGATTATTTTTCTCATTTGGTTAACCCTCCGTATTCACTTTGAGGACTAAAGTTTTCTTTACCAGCTTTTTCCCCAATTTGGAGTATTTGACGATATATACCTTTTCAGGCGTTACTTTTGTTACTTTTGCATCTGGAGCTATAGGGTCTCCTGGTTTTATTATGAACGTTTGACCGGTATTAGGGTCTGCCGTCACTAAGCAATAGCGACCTTCTCCAGTTCCTATTACCCCTTCTACTACAAGTGAATTGAAAGGAACGGGTATAACGGGTTTAAACAAATTGACTTGTGAAGGTTTAAGGTTTAATTTCTTTTTGTTTAGGTATGCCTTTTCCGCCAACCTTTTCTTTATGGTTAAGTTAATGGGGTTTAAGAATGGGTCCTTCACGCTGCCAAGGACAGGAATAGAAGTGAGTATAAAAATGGCTGTTATAACGGCTATTTTTCTGCCCTTCATCGATTACCTCTTCAAGTTGAAAGCTTTAATTTTCATATTGACTTGAATGGTGTCTTTTGAAGAATTATCCTTCTCTGCCTTTACTTCTCCAGTTCTCTGAACAGATTTTATCGATATGTTGCCAAAAGAAAGAATCCTGTTGGCTTTGGATAGTTTTTCACACCACTTTAAGAAATGGGGATAGGTTCCCTTCATCGTTATTTCGTAAGGAGTTTCAACGTAGTATCTTTTCTGAACGGGTTTAGAGCGTTTAATACTCATTATTTTCATTTGGGAATCGGCAGAACTTATGGATTTAATGATTTCATCAACCTTTTCCGTTCCCGTTGGCAGCTTTGATTCTAAACTTTTGATTTTCTTTTCCAGTTTTGCTATTTCCTGCTGAAGCGCATTTCGCCTTTTTTCTACTGCTTTGAGTCTATTTACGGAAAGTAGAAGTGCGTTTCTATCCTTTTTTAGCTTTAGTAGGTTTTCTTTTAGCGGTGCAATTTGGGTGGAGTAGAGAATCAGATATAGAATTCCTCCAGAGATAATTATCGCTATCCACCTTTGCCATCTTGGAATTTCTTTCACTCTTTCGTATAGGCTCCTTAAGGCTTCCATTACTTTTTCTCCACATTTACTTGGAACGTGTAATAGTCAATTTTCAGTTTTAATTCTTCGTTTCTGTATGTCTTCCTGTAAGCGTTCTTGAAGGTAATGTTCCCTAATTTCTGTGATATTTTCTTTAAGAAATCGGAAAGTTGGTTGAGGTTGAAAGAGTGTCCTGTCAAGAGCAAACTTTTTCCGTTTTCTGAAATTGATTCAAGCCATATGCCTTTAGTATTTGAGGGGTTTGCAAAGAAGTATAAAAAGGATGGAACGTTCCTGGATTTGTCCAATTGTGATATTACGTATAGTTTTCTGTTAAGTTCTTCTTTTTTGCTTTTGAGGATTTTCTCTTCTTTTGCTATGGCAGCCAGCTTCCTTTTCTCCGCTTGTAGGTGATAGATATCTTTTTTAACGTTGGATATTTCCTGCTGGATTACCAGTTTTTGCAGGTGAGCAATCATTAAAATTCCTGCTATCAGTAGCAAAGTGAATATTACGTCGGGATTTAGAAACTTTTTAATCGGGGATTCTTTAACTTCTGCAAAGTTAAACCTTAGCATTTTCGTCACCCTTGTATCTTAAAGATAATCCTGTGGCTAATGCAAATTCTTGAGATTCGGGAATTTGCGCAAACTTTAAAGGTTCTCCCAAGTAAACGTTTTTGCCTGTGTAATTTTTTATATCTTCTACGATTCCTTTGAGTTTTGATGAACCCCCAAAGAGAAATATTTCTTCAACTTCTAAGTTGAATCTGTCTTTAAAGTTTTCTATGGTCCACATAATTTCCGTGATTAGCTTTCTTACAAACTTGCTGATTACCTTCTCATAGGCGTTTGAGTAAGTTATGTCTTTTATCTTCTCTCCTCTTTTTAGAATTTCTGCTTCTTCTATGCTGATTAGAAATTCCTTCTGTATCTGTTCTGTTATGTAGTTTCCTCCCGTTTCTATGTTCCTCGTTACGTATGGATATCCCCCGAAAGAGATTATGATTTTTGTAAACGAAGCTCCGATATCCACAATGCAAACCGGCGTAGCTGTTAGTTCAGGGTTGTTCATGTAAAACTGATTGTTGAGTGCAGCAGGTTCGATATCAACTACGGTAACTTTTAAACCTGCCTGTTCGAGTAGGGAAACTCTGTCTCTGATAAACCGCTTTTTTACAGCGGCTATTGCTATATCGATTTTTCCTTCTTCAATTGAAAGAGGAAGGATTTTGTAATCTATCTTTACTTCAGAAACTTCTTCAGGGCTTATGATGCTCTGCATATATTCTCTTACCGCCTGTTCTGCGTCTTTATTTTCGGGGACGCTTATTACAGTATAGAAACAAAGAGAAAGAGGTATGTGAATGGCAATTTCTTTTTCTTTAACGTTGGCTGAGTGCAGCGCTTCTTCTATGTAGTTTAATAACATATATCCATCAACAATTTCTGTTCCTGAGATGATTTGCTCTTTGTATTCAATTTTTGCTCTTGATAGGAGCTTGAATTTTTTTCGCTGGCTATCAACGGAAACAACTTTTATGCTGGAGCTTCCTATGTCGATACCCGGAAGGTATTCCTCCCCTCCAGTGAGAAATTTAATTATTTTTTTCATCTTATCCCCTTAATGACACTTATACTTACAATCGGCAGGAGTAGAGAGTAAATAATAAATCCCACTACAAATCCCGCTAATAACATAGTAACAGGCTCTAATAAAGATGTCAAATATTGAGTTTTCCTTTCAACTTCTTCTGATAAGATTGATTCAATTTTTCCAAGCATCTGCGGTAGTTCTCCCGATTCCTCTCCTGCTTTTAGGAGCTGAATTATAAATCCCGGTATGACGGAACTTTCTGATAGTGAGTAGCTTAGAGAGTGTCCGGAACTTAATAATTCTGGTAATTTTTGGAGTTTGTTTTTTATGTAACTGTTTTTAACAGCTTGAAGAGAGATGTTAACGGATTCTAATAGAGGAGCGCCAGATTTTAGAAGTATTGATAGAGTGGAGAAGAACCTTTGCAGTTCGGAAAGTAGGAGGATTTTACCGAGAATTCCCAGCTTTAATTTCCACTTGTCTATTGTTACAGGATTTTTCTTTGCAAAAAGATATGTAAGTGTAGTTACAAGTAAGGAGAGAAATAATAAAAATGTGTAATGATTGATAAATATATTGCTGACTGCTATTGTGAGTTTTGTAACTGTTGGGAGTTGGGCACCTGTAGATTTGTAAATGTTTACAATTTTGGGAACTACAGTAACCAGCATAAATACTACAACGCTGAACGCTATTGATATGAGTATTGTGGGATAAGCCAAAGCTTGAACTACCTTGTTTTTGAGCTTTTCTCTCTTTTCTAAAATTTCGGCAGCTATAAGTAGATTTGACGATAAGTATCCGCTTTTTTCTCCTGAATGGATGAGGTTTATTAAAATGAGGTCTTTAATGCCGGCTTTTTTAATCGATTCTGTTAGCGTTAACCCTTCCTTTAATCCGGAAGCTATCTCTAAGTAGAATGCTTTTAATTTTTCCGACTCTGCTTCTTTTGAAAGTGAATTAATTGCGTCGAGTATGGGTATTCCCGCGTTGAGCATTATTCCTAAAGTTCTGAAAAACAAAGAGAGTTCTTCATTGGAAATTGCCGATTTTCGTAGTGGAAACGGAATTTTTAGTTTGGCTGTTGCCTTTGCATTTTTCTCTTGAATTTCGTAGGGAAAAATGTTTTGCCTTTTTAATTCTCTTATAGCAGCAGATTTACTGGGAGCTTCTATTACACCTTTTGTTTCTTTTCCTTCTGATGTGTAACCTTTGTAGGAAAATACTGCCATCTACCCTCTCGTAACTCTCAATACTTCTTCTGTTGTCGTTATTCCCATTTTTACTTTTTCTGCTCCGTCCATCCTTAGGGTTTTCATTCCATTTTTTATAGCCAGCTCTTTGATTATATCGGAATCTTTCTCATCTAAAATGGCTTTTCGGACGTTTTTATCGACAACAAGGATTTCGTAGATGGCTGTCCTTCCTAAGTAACCTGTTCCCATACAGTTTTCGCACCCTCTGCCTTTAAAAAGTTTTCCTTTGAAGTCTTCTATGCCTAATTCTTTTAGTTCTTCCTTTGTGGGTGTGTAGGCTTCCTTACAGTAAGGGCATATTTTTCTTACAAGCCTTTGGGCTATAACGCCTATAACGGAAGATGCAACTAAAAATGGTTCTATTTTCATATCTATGAGCCTTGTAACAGAACTTGCAGCATCGTTTGTATGAAGGGTGGAAAAAACTAAGTGACCCGTTAAAGCGGACTGAATTGCTATTTCTGCCGTTTCTACGTCTCTTATTTCTCCTATCATTATGACATCCGGGTCTTGCCTTAGGATGCTGCGAAGGGCGTTTGCAAAGGTTAAACCTATCTCCGGTTTTACCTGAACCTGAGAAATACCTTCGAGCTGGTATTCAACTGGGTCTTCTACTGTTATTATGTTTATCTCTTCTCTGTTAATTTCGGAGAGTGAGGCGTAAAGGGTTGTTGTTTTACCTGAGCCTGTAGGACCTGTTACTAAGATTATCCCGTGGGGTGTATTAATGAGTTTCTGGAATTTTCGGTAATCATCTTCTAAAAGCCCTAACTCTTTTGTTGAGTATAAAATGGATTCTTTGCTTAAAAGCCTTAAAACTATTCTTTCACCAAAGTAAGTTGGAAGTGTGGAAACCCTTATGTCAACTTCTTTGCCGCCTATTTTTATCATTATCCTGCCATCCTGCGGCAGGCGTTTTTCTGCTATGTCTAACTTTGCCATTATTTTGAGGCGGGAGGTGATGGAGGGGATTTTGGATGCCGGGATTTCTCTTACCGTTTTGAGCACGCCGTCTATTCTGAATCGAACTCTCATTTTGTTTTTAAAAGGTTCAAAGTGAATGTCGCTTGCTTTAATTCTAACTGCGCTCATTAATAGGTCGTTAACCAGTTGAATGATTGGTGCTTCTTCTGTTGACGCTAATAGGTCTTCCTCTGAAGTGGCTTCTTCGATTTCCTCTTCTTGTTCTGTTGAGGACAGGGATGCTAAAAACTCATTGATTTCGTCAAAAGGTATGACTAGAACTTTAACGGGTTTTTCTAAAATCCATTCTACCTTTTTCAGTGATGAATAATTAAAAGGGTTGTCTGTAGCAACTAAAATTTCATCTCCGCTGTCAGATATAGGAATTATACGTTCCTTTCTTATGAAGTTCGGAGTTAGCTTGTCAATTAGTTTGTTATCCGGAGGAGAAGGAAGCTTTTCTGAGAAGTCAACGCCAATTTTCTCAAATAACTCTTTCAACTGAGGAGAGTTCCACTTTAGCGTTCCTACAACTTTTGAAAAGGATTCTGCAGCCGATTTGGGAACTATTCCCTTTTCTTTAAGTAGTTTAACGAACTCCTTTTCAGTTAACATTTTCTATGGTTACTCCTTCCATTTTGAATTTTCCAAATCCCTTTATGTCGGAAAGGATACCTTCTCTTGATTTTTCAATTTTCTTTATGTTGCTTTCGTATATTTCTGCTTTTTTTCTTGTTAGAGCACTTTCTTCTTGTCTTGTTCTTACCACTTTAGGAGTGATGAATACCAATAAGTTAGTTTTTTCTATTTGGTGTCCCGTTTTCTTAAACAGATTACCAATAAGTGGAATGTTGCCTAAAATAGGAACTCTTTCTACTGTAGTGAGTTTTTTACTTTTGATTAAACCGCCTATTACTAAAGTTTGTCCGTCTTGAACGTCAACGGTTGTTTTTGCCTCTCTTTTTGAAGTTATTGGAGCAGTTTGGTCGGCGTTTGCGTATCCTACAACGTCTTCAACTTTTTCGTAAATCTTTAAGCGGATATCTCCGGATGCAGTAATGTGAGGAGTTATTTTTAATGTAATACCTACGTCTTTGTAATCGTAACTGATTACAGGATTGTTGTTTGCGTCGTATTTAAGTCCGGTAGAATAGGGAATTACCTTGGATATGTTGATTTCAGCTTCTTCGTTATCTAACGTAAGTATCTGAGGTGTTGCTATGACATTTACTCCTCCCTCTTTAGCGTAAGCGTTTATGAGCAATCCGATATCTGGCTTTCCGCTACGCCATTTGGCAAGACCTAATAAAAGACCTGGGGAAGCAGAAGGATAACCTTCTTGCAGTGGGAGGTTACCGTATAAACTACCGCCGAAAGGAACTAAATCACCACGAGATAGGAATTTCCATTCAACTCCCATTTGCAGTAATTTATCCATGGACATTTCTGCGATTTGAACTTCTACGAATACCTGAGGTCTCTTGACGTCAATGTTTTTAATGATGTCTTTTATTATTTGAAAATCCTCCGGGGAGGAAAGTATTATAAGTGCGTTGCTGCCTTTATCTGCTACTATTTTAACTGTTCCTGTGAGTCCCAGCTTTTGAGAATTGCCTTTGAATAGCTTATCCAGTATTTTCGCCGTATCTTCGGCAAAAGAGTAGTTAAGTTTTACCACGTGAATGTTTCCTTCTTCTACCTTCAAAGGTTTGTCCAATTTTTTATAAAGTTCTGCGACTTCTTTAATTACGTTGGGCGTTCCTACCACATATAGAGTGTTTGTTCTGCTGTCCACGGCGAAGTGGTAATAGTCCCTTCCCGGCAGAGGGTATGTTCTGACGATGTCTGAAGCGAATGATTTGTTTAGTAAAGCTGTGAGGATTTTGGCAGCATCTCCTGCTTTTCCGTTCTTAAATTGGAAAGAAGCTATTTCAAACTTTACAGGTGTTACATCGAGGCGGCGCAGCACTTTCTCAATTTTGTGGATATTCTTTTCTTTGTCCGTTATAACTATGGCGTTGGCATCTCTAACGTAGCTCGCTCTGCCTATAGGAGAAAGTAGGTTTCTTATAAGTCCTTCTACAGTTACGCTTTTTAGGTGGCGAGGAACGATTATGTATGTGAGTATTCTATCCCCGCCGTCGATTTTTCCGCTTTTAACGGTGGCGTTTTCCTTAGTAGCGCTTCTGCTTCTTACTATTTTTACGTAACTGCCGTAATCAACTATTTGGTATCCCAATTCATCAAGGGCTGCAGTGTATAGGTCCAGCAACTGTTTTTTGGGGATAGGTTGGGGAGATATGATTGTAATTTTTCCTCTTAAATCCGGAGGGACGATGAAGTTTTTCCCTGTAGCTTGGCTGACTATTTTTGTGAAGTCCTGAATGTCGGCAGAATCAAGGTTTATTTGAACCGTTTGATTATGTTGATTTGCCGCCAGTGCAGGCGTTGATAGGAGCGTTAAAACAGTTGCAATAGTTAAAAGTTTTCTCATAGTTCCCTCCTATTCCAATTCGTAGTGGAGTATTGTTTGCTTGCCGTTTCTAAAAACCGTTATTGTTACCGAATCGGAAGATTTAAGTTGTTCAAATGCTGAAAATGAATCTTCAGGTGTTTTGATGGTTATGTTATTGATTGATGTTATGATGTCTCCAGGTCTGATTCCTAATTTGTATATGAAGCTTTGCCTATTTACGTAAAGAACCTTCAATCCCGATACTGGGTTATCAACGGGTAGTATGTTTATGTATCTCAGGAATTTCCCAGAAGAGATTTCTCTGATTATTTCACTTTTTTTAACAGAGTAGGTATGTTGTGAAAGAGAACTGATAGAAGATAGAGGGTTTATACTATTGCCTGGAAAGTTTCTTGTTTTGAATAGTCTGAGTTGAACCTCTTCTCCGTTTTTTGAAAAAATTACACAGTTGGGCGTTATTTTTTTAACTTTAAAGCCGTTTATTTCTTCTCCTACTGTAACGGGTTGAGTTTTTCCTGTTTGCATGTCTTTTAAAAGAGCGATACTGTGCCTACATTGGCTACAGATTATTGTTCCTTTTAATACATAGTTGTTTAGATTGAATGTGATTGTTTCTTTTATAGGTTGTGCATTAATTGGGTGGTGGGCTTGGGGAGACTTAAAAAATCCTTCTTTCTCTAGCGGAACGAAAACTGGAATTTTAAAGCTTGGGGACTTTA
Organism: Desulfurobacteriaceae bacterium; assembly: GCA_027064485.1. Taxonomy (GTDB): domain Bacteria; phylum Aquificota; class Aquificia; order Desulfurobacteriales; family Desulfurobacteriaceae; genus Desulfurobacterium_B. The sequence goes on from JAMOPR010000189.1 coordinate 9,377, forward strand.
GTTGGAGCCCTGATAGATTTACACATGGTTTAATCTTAAATAGGAATAGGGACGAAATGAAAGAGGAAAGGGCATAGGCTAAGAAAATGATAGATAGAGTTAGAAAAACATTAATTTGCTTTTCTACTTTCATTTATAACTTTCTCCACGTATTCAAGCTGTTTTTCTTTATCATCTAAAGGTATTTCTTCATCAATTAAAGCATATTTTAACTTATTTAGAATTTCTTTGAAAAGAGGACCAGGTTTTAATTTGAAGTGATTAATTAAGTCTTTACCGTCAACTAATGGTTTAACGTATCTCCACTCTTTCAAATATTTGAGAATTTTTTCTCGTGTGTTTTCTGACTCCGGATATGCTGCTAAGAGTAGGAGAAACTCTTCGCTTCTATTTTTAAGTAAGGAGTAGATTTCGCTGTTTTTGTTTGTTTTTTCTATTTTTTTAATTGTGGGAATTACTGAGCGGCACATTTCAAGAATTTCATTTTTCTCTTTTTCGGGAATAGCTAAAAAGTTGAGATAGTTTTCAACCTTTTCGTGTTTTTCTTTTAAAAAGAGAGCGCCAAAAAACGGCAAGTGATAACTGATTGGATGTTCAGGAAAGTTTAGTTTGTGCCAAATGGTGACTTTTCTCAGCCTTTCAAACAAATCTTTTTTCCATCTACTCCAATTTAGGTTTTCGAAGAGAGAAGATAGGACTTTGTGTCTTTCCAGCTTGTTCAATACTCTTAATGGATTATCTTCCAGCATTATTTGCTTGAGTTCGTGATATATTCTTTGCCCTTCAACTGTTTTGAATAGTTTTCTTTGAACAGCCATCTTTAAGAGTTTTTCTGTGTGACTTCCCAATTCGAATCTATAACGTGTGGCAAATCTTAAAGCTCTTAGAATGCGGGTTGGGTCCTCTACAAAAGAGAGGGAGTGAAGGACGCGGATTTTTTTATCCTTTATATCTTTAAGACCGCCGAAGAAGTCTATCAGTTTTCCAAAATCTTTAGAGTTTATTTTTATT
>JAMOPR010000190.1 GCA_027064485.1 Desulfurobacteriaceae bacterium
TGCTTTTAACTCTTCCATTGTCCAATCTTTTCCAAGCAGCGCTTCCGCCCTCTCTTCCGCCTCTGTCCTTAACTTTTCTGCTAAACTCCTGTAATTGTTAGCTTTTTCAAGTGTTATTTCCGCCCTCGCTACATACTTATCCGCTCTTTGTTCACTTTTCACAAGCCTTGTTAGAGCTTTGTTTACCATCTTAATAGCTTTCTCTTCTACCTTTAGGGATTTAACTTCTCCTTTCGCCTCCAGCTTAGCCGCCTTCACTGCCGCTTTATAGGTCTTAAGGGCAGTCTTATACGCTCTAAGAGCTTCTCTATATTTAGTCTTGGCTGCAGCATACGCTTCTCTATCTAATTCCCCTGTTTTGGGATCTATGTAATCTGACTTGTTAGGCCTTTCCGGTTTTCCAGGATTCTCTATGTTTATGCTCTCTGTTGTCGGTTTTTCTGTTGGAGTTACCTCCTTAGACTCAACTGCAGCTGGAACAGTAACTACTATTTTCTTACCGTTAGGCATCAGCCTTTCATATTTGCCGAATCTAATGTTGATTTTCTCTGTAACGTCAAGAACAGGAATTTGTACTTTTGTTGCCCTTTCATCCCCAAATGTTATAGTCTTCGTACTGTAGCCTATTATTGATCGTTTTTCCACCTCTACAAAATCTTGAATGGATGTAGCTGTTATGGAGAAATTACGAGCATCTATATTTACAATCTTATAACGTTGATTAGGTTGAAGATTTTTAAATTTTTGAGTAGTAGAATCTGTTTTAATCTCCACCGTTACGGGTTTATTGTTACTGCTTTTCAGGTCAAGCCAATAATTCCCATTTTCGTCCTTCCATACTGCAAAATTTCCATCTTTTGATTTAAAATTTCCGAAGAGTGGGGAATCCAAGGTAGGAGGATTCGAAGTATCTATGGAAACTTCCTCCTGTTGAATATTATCAGGATAGTTTATTGGAACTGATTTTAAATAAAGCTCTTTTATCTCATCGTCCGAGAGTGCTTTCCCGTAAAGTCTTACTTCGTCAATCAACCCACCACTATTCCCTTTGAATAAAAGCGTATTCAAGATCTTAAAAGCGTCTTCTTTAAAAACTCCAAATCCAAAAGAACTTTTTCTATCAGTATCTAAATATGCGATTCTTTTTATAGAACCGAAGTGAGGATCTGAACTTTCCGGTTTAAACTCTAGCGTAACTGTAAAAAGATGCCAATTATTATTATCTATTCCTGAACCCTGAGTTACACCAATATGAACATGCGGAGTTTCTACAGTAATAGAATTGTTAAAACTAGAAGAAGAAGTAATAGTAGCTATCTTTGCTTTAGAAATCGGATCTTTTACAGAATCTACGAAATTTAGTTCAGATTCAAAACCTCCTTTTCCCCACCAGCTTAAGGTAAGAGGTGATTTAAGCAAAATGTCTTTGAATTCTGGATTTGATTGAATTAAAGAGTGAACATCCGAAAGACTTACCGCAACGCCCTCTACACCATTTACATAATCTACATTTGTAGCTGTTGCATCAGCCGTTCCAGGATTTGCGACATTCTTAATCGTTTGACCTTGACGGTTATCAAATGTATAGTAGATAAGAAGATTATCCAATTGAGGTAGTTTAAGTTCCATTTTCTCCTCCTAATATTGTTATATCCATGCACTCAAAGAATTTAATTTCTTCTTTCAAATATTCACACTCAAGTTTGAAATATCCACACTCTCAAGAGAATCTGCAACATCAGGATTAACACTAACATCAACATTTACATAAGTTTCAAGCACCGCCGTAGCTATCTCTGCTCCTCTCCCATATCCTTCTGCAAGTTCTACACTGTATTTCCCTTTCCCTAATGCTTTGTAATAATCCGCTCCCTCTAACGACTCAGCTTGCTTTAGTAATGCCTCTCCCGTTGCCTTCAAACTTTCCGCCCTACTTGAATATCTACTAACTAGATT
>JAMOPR010000191.1 GCA_027064485.1 Desulfurobacteriaceae bacterium
AGAGTCTTTGGCTGAAGATATCAAGAGGCACAAAGTAAAAACCGTTTTCTTACCTTCCTGGGATGTTCCTCCTTTGGATATTTCATCTCCGTTGTCGCTATACCAGTTTAAGAGGTTGTTTGCGCTTTATAGGTTGATAGAAGATTATCCACAGGTTGTTGTTTCAACTCCTCAAGCACTTATGCAGAAGGTTCTTCCTCCGGAAGTTTTGATAGAGAGGGTTTTGTCTTTTAAAAGGGGGAGGGAGATAAACTACGATGACCTTTCTGAGATGCTATCTTCTATGGGATATAGAAGAGTTGAAAGTGAGCCTGAAGAGGGGGAGTTTTCTATTAAAGGTGATTGCGTTGAAGTGGTGATGCCTCTGGGCGGTAGAGTCCTTGTAGAACTTTTTGGTGATGAGGTTGAAAGGATAATAGTTGATGGGGAGGAGAGAGAAAAGGTTGAGGTATTTCCTCTTCTTGAAGTTCCGATGGATAAAGAGACGTTGAAAGAGATTGAAAAACTTTATCCTGAAATTGCTGAAAAGCATATGATTTTGGGAGAGCTCAGCGGGGCAGATAAAGTTCTTCCGGAGATTTTTTCACTTGTTTCTGTAAAAGATTACCTGAGTTCAGGCTTGACTGTAGTTTTGATAGAGCCTGACCAAGTAAGAACGGTTTCTGAAAGTTTTCTGCGACAGGTGAAGGAAAATTATGAAATTTTGAAGAAAGAGGGGATTCCTGCATCAAAACCGGAAAAGTTTGTAGAAGAAGCGTGGTTTAGCAATTACGATTTTGTGATATACGAAAAGCCGGTGAACGGCGGAATTAATTTCGGGATTAAGCCGCTACCCAGCGTGTCTGAAGAAAACGTAAAGGAAATTTTCGGTCAGCTTTCAGGTTATGAGGTTAAGGTTATAGTTGCAACGGAGACTTTCAGGCAGGAAGTTGAGAAAGTGCTGGGGAAGTTACCTCTAAAGGCTTCTGTGGAAAAGGGGGTATCTTCCGGTGGTTTTAGACTGGATGAGGAGAAAGTGGCGTGGGTGGTGGAGGGGGATTTTCTCCCAGAGGTTAAGCAGAGAAAAGAAGATATAACGGCGCTTGAACCGGGAACGTTGGTAGTCCATAGGGACTACGGTATAGGGATATTTCAAGGAATAGTAAGCAGGAATATAGCTGGGAAGACTTACGATTTTATTGAAATAGAATACGCCGGCGGAGAGAAGTTGTTTGCTCCGTTTACTCAGATAGACCGAATATACAAATATTCAGGTTACAAAGGTAAATCTCCCAAGCTTGATAAGTTAGGGGGCACGTCCTGGAAAAACTTAGAAAAGAAAATTAAAGCTTCTCTTATTAAATTTGCAAAAGAGCTGGCAGAGCTTTACAAGGAAAGGAAAAGCACTAAAGGAGAAAGTTTAAAGGGCGACGAAAACCTTTTAAGAGAATTTGAAAAACGCTTTCCTTATCGTTTAACTCCCGACCAGGCTAAAGCGATAAAGGACGTTTACAGAGATATGGAATCAGAAAAGCCTATGGACAGACTCATTTGTGGAGACGTCGGCTACGGTAAAACTGAAGTTGCTATGAGAGCAGCAATGAAGGCTGTAACTTCTGGCAAACAAGTAGCAGTTATAGCTCCCACAACGGTTTTGGTTGACCAGCATTATAGGACGTTTAAAAAGAGATTTAAAGGTTTCCCTGTAAACATAGAAGTTATTTCACGATTTAAATCGAAAAAAGAGCAAAAAGAGATTCTGGAAAGGTTGGAAAAGGGTGAGATAGACATTATTATCGGCACTCACAGGCTTACACAGGATGACGTTAAGTTTAAAGATTTGGGGCTTCTCATAATAGATGAAGAACACAAGTTTGGCGTAAAGACGAAAGAGAAGTTAACCAAGCTAAAAAAGAACATTGATGTTTTGTATCTTTCTGCTACTCCAATTCCGAGGACTCTTTACTCTGCTCTTTCGGGGTTTAGAGACATTTCTGTTATAGAGACGCCGCCGCCCGGTAGGAGAGGAACGAAAATAGTTGTTTCAAAGTATTCCGATAGGATTTTAAAAACGGCGATAGAAAGAGAACTGGAAAGGAACGGACAGGTTTTTATCGTTCAAAACGACATAGAAGAGCTTGAGCCGCTGAAAGTAAAGGTGGAAGAAATGTTTCCTTCTGTTCCCGTTGAAATAGTTCATGGACAGATGAGGTCAGACAAAATAGAAAAAATAATGCATAACTTTTTTGAAGGGAAGATAAAAATTTTGATTTCTACTTCAATAGTTGAATCGGGGCTCGACGTTCCGTCTGCAAATACGTTGATAGTCATAGGAGCAGAAAGATTTGGATTATCTCAGCTTTATCAGCTTAAAGGTAGGGTAGGAAGAGGAATAGAAAAAGGCTATTGTTATTTGCTTATTTCACCGAAGGCAAGGCTAACGCCTGAAGCGGTAAAAAGGCTTGAAGCGATGAAAAAACTTTCACCTTTGGGTGGGGGATTTCAGTTAGCAGTTAAAGACCTTGAAATAAGGGGAGCCGGAACGCTGTTAGGTCCAAAACAGAGCGGTTACGTTAACACAATAGGGCTTGACCTGTATCTCAAGCTTTTTGAAGAGGTTTCGAGAGAGAAAGAGGAAGAAGACGTCAAAATAACGCTACCTTGGGAGGCATTCGTTCCCGAAGATTACGTAGAAGACGTGAAAGAGCGTGTGAGGATATACTCCGAACTGGCATCTTCAGGAAATCCTGATGAAGCTGTTAAAAAACTTAAAGAAATCCACGGTTACGTTCCAGACCCCGTGATTAACATCTTTAAAACTATGAAACTTAAAAAGTTAGCAAAACAGATAGGGATAAAAGAAATTGTTGTTTCTCCTTCTGGTAAAGCGATAATTTCTTTTGGTGATATGCCTAACATTCATGGAGAAAAGTTGGTTGAAGTGGTAAAGAACAGAGGAGCGACCTTTACACCAGAAAGGAAGCTTTACGTGGATGTAAAAGATTTTGACGACCTTATATCTTTTCTTGAGGAGTTAAAGGAGTGAGGAAAACTTTAGTTTTTCTGTTAATTCTCCTGTTGTTTCCTTCTTTAGTTTTGTGTCAAACGGAAAAGATATTTGATTATTCAAAAGCGGGAAAAATAGATAAAGTGAAAGCTGAATTGGAAAGGGGAGTATCTCCAAACGTAAGGGATAGATTCAACCGCACTCCGCTTTTTTACGCTGTGGACAGCAGAAACGTTAATTTAGTTGATTTACTGCTAAAGAAAGGGGCTGACCCGAACGTAAAAGATATCTACGGTATGACACCTTTAGATGAAGCGATAGTTGTTAACAATATAAAAGCGGCGAAACTTCTTGTGGATAACGGCGCAGATGTGAACAGTAAGGATAAGTTCGGATATACTCCTCTTCACTATTGCGGTATGTATGCGAGATTGACAATAGCGAAACTGTTGATAAATCACGGTGCGGATGTGAACGCAAAAGATTTTGAGGGAAATACGCCTTTACATTTGTGTGCACGAAATAGAGATTGCTTTTGGTCTGCTCTATACCTTCTTCGGAAAGGGGCGAACCTTAACGCAAAAAACAAAGAAGGGGAAACTCCAGTGGATGTTGCAAAAAAATTTAGTAACTGGAAGTTTTTAAGGGCAGTTCGATATTTTAAGAGACGTCGTTAGTTACTTAGCGTTAGGTGCTGGTTCGCTGTCAACTGTATACCAGTTTTCGTGAACGTGAATGATTTTGCCGTCTTTGGTTTTTACCTCATAATCGGAGTCTGCCTGCACTGTATGGGTGTTTTCCCTATCGTTTCCTAAAACGTAACCTAATATTCCTCCTGCAACTGCTCCGTAGATGGCAGCGTCTTTTGCAGACGATTTGTAATGTTTATGGGTAGCAGCTCCAACTGCTGCACCTCCTAAAGCTCCTAAAAGGGAGGCATCAGTTTTTGATACGGGAGCCGAGGCGCATGCGGTTAGGACTAATGGCAGGAAGCTAAGTAGAGCTGTTAAGGTTCTCATTATATTTCTCCATAACGCGGTTAAATTCGTCTAAAACCTTTCTACGTATGTGTAAATATAGGTCTTTGCTTAATGGGTTAACAAGTGGAACGAATTCTCCGTTTTTACTTTTTCTCAGCGGCATTTGGATAAAGTATCCATTGTTAGAGTAAACGATTTTTATGTCTTTAATTTCCAAGACATCGTTCAATTTGATGTTGGCAACGGCTTTAACGTTGCCTCCTATACCTGAAGTGTCAAAGGGAAAAATCCTCACCTCCGTTACCTCTATCCCCATAACCGGCAGGCGTTCTATTTTTTTTCTATCCTTTACTTTATTGACACACCTTCCTTTATTGATTGGTAAATTTTGTTTCCCTGTTCTTTCCATCTGTTTAATCTCCGTTCCGATATAACTTGTATGGGAACGTAAACGCCTGTTTCTTCGTAAACTCTCATTCCAGCTTCCATAACGGGTTTGACTGCTTCCCTTTCATCCTGAACGAGGACAAAGACTTCCATCTCTCCATCGTTAACGTTTACTTTTATATCAACAATCGATACAACAGACAACTTTTCGGAGAACAGCTTCAAAGCTTCTTTTTTTCTTTCATCTACGGGTATTTCATTCCACCATTTGGGGAAATTTTCGTGAGCGTTTTCGACGTAAACAACTATAGCTTCAGCACCTTCGTTCAGATTAATAGGTTCAGCAGGCACGAATACTCCGTTTTTAAATACAGCTTTAACTGTTTTCATAGCCTTTCCCTAAAGAAAAAGTTCGTTTAGGTTAAAATTAAGCGTTAGTTTGGGGAGGGAAAAGTTGTTTGAAAGGCTTTTGAAAGAGGCAAAGAATTACGTTAAAAGGAGTTATTCTCCTTATTCACGATTCAGGGTGGTAGCTTTGTTATTTGGCGGAGATGGGACTGTGGCAGGAGTAAACGTTGAGAATGCTTCTTACGGTTTAACTATGTGTGCCGAAAGGTGTGCAGTATTCAGAGCGGTTGCTGAAGGTAAAAAAAACTTTGAAGGAATTTTTATCTACTCTCCGGACGGAATGCCGTATCCCTGCGGCGCCTGCAGACAGGTTTTGAGGGAGTTTTTTACAGAAAACTTTAAAGTAATAGTGACAGATGGCAGAAAGAAGGACACATTTAAATTGGGAGAATTATTGCCTTATACATTTACTCTGAAATAGTAGGAGGTTTTGCATGCTCGTTCTGTTGGCGGAAGACGACAGAGATTTGGGAGATTTGCTGAAATACAACCTTGAGAAGAACCACTTTAAAGTTGACTGGGTTTTGGACGGAAAAGAAGCTGCCGATAGAGTTGAAAAAATTAGATACGATTTAGCCATTTTAGACCTGATGCTTCCCGAGCTTGACGGTTTGGAGATATGTAAAAGGATAAGGGAGAGTTCTAAAAACAGGGATATACCCGTAATAATGCTTACGGCGCTTTCAAGTGAAGATACAAAACTGAAAGGTTTTTCAGCAGGAGCAGATGATTACGTTACAAAGCCTTTCAGTATGAAGGAACTTCTGGCGCGTATAGAGGCTGTTTTAAGAAGGGCAGGGCACGTAAAGAAGGACGTTTTAGAGTTTGAAGGAATAAAGCTTGACAGGAAATCCAAGTCTGTTACCGTTGATGGAGAGCCTATATATCTGACGAAAACAGAGCTGCAGCTTTTAGAGTTTTTCCTTGAACATCCTGAAGAGTTATTTTCAAGGGAAGAACTACTGGAAAAAATCTGGGGAGCAGACCACAACGAAACTACGAGAACTGTTGACGTTTACATCAGCAGATTGAGGAAGAAGTTGGGAAGTAAAGGCAAATATCTAAAAACGCTTCCGCGCTTGGGATACAAGTTAACTAAGGAATAACCCCCTCAAAAGAGGGGGTATTTATTATTACTCTTCTTTCTTTTCGTTTTCTTCTTTACCTGCTGGAACTTCTTCTATTTCAGCGAGCTCTATGAGTTTATCGAGCGCTTTCTGCCTGAGGATATCTTGCTTAATCATGTTTATCAAGCCTCTTTCTTCAAGGGATTGTCTTGCTTGAACGTAATCTCCGCCGAAGGCTGCTTGTGCTAACTTTTCTATCTCTTTGTCTAAGTCTTCATCTGTTACTTCTAAGCCTTCAAGTTCGGCTACCTTTTCAAGGAGCAGTTTTACCCTTACCGTCTTCTCGGCAGTTGGTCTGACCATTTCAATTACGGTTTGAGGGTTAATCTGGTTTATATCAACGCCGAATTGGGCAAGCCTTCTAAGTTGTGCTTCTGCCTGTGCTCTTATTTCAAGGTCAAGCATGGATGGAGGAACGGGAACGTTGACCTTCTTTAAGATTTCTTCGACAATTTGGTCTTCTACTTCTTCCTGCTGTCTTGATTTTTCTGCAGCGATTAAGTCTTGCTTGATTTTGTTTTTCATATCTTCTACAGATTCAAAGCCCAGCTTTTTGGCAAATTCATCGTTTACTTCGGGGAGTTCCTTTTCCTTTACCGCTTTTATTTTGAATTTAACGTTTACTTCTTTACCGGCAGCATCGCCGTAAATTTTTTCATCTTCGGGGGCTTTAAACGTTACTTCCCCTTCGTAGCCTGCCTTTTTGCCTAAAACTTCTTTTTCTACTTCGGGCCAGAGCTGTTTTTCTCCTAAAATAACGGCAACGGAACCGTTGTTTTCCTTTCCTTCAATATTTGTAGTGTATTCAATTTCTACTAAGTCGCCTTCCTTTGCTTCCCTGTCCACTTCTTTCCAGTTTGCAAGCTGGTTTTTCATTCCTTCTATAACTTTTTCAACGTCTTCGTCTGTGATTTCTCTAACTGTTTTCTTTGCCTTTATTCCTTTGTAGTCTTCCGGTTTTAGCTCTATTTCCGGCTTCTTTTCAACTATCAACGTTACTTCGAATGCGTTGTTTTTCACATCGCACTGGAGGTCTTCTATGCCCGGGTCCGATAGGAGTTGGATTTTTTCTTTCTCTAAAACTTCTCTGAGCTTTAAAGGAACAAAGCTTCTTACGAGGCTGTCCCTTATGGTATCTTCGTAATACTTTTTGATGATATTAATGGGGGCTTTGCCGGGTCTAAATCCGGGAACTTTCGCTGTTTTTCTTATTTCTTTGCAGATTTCGTTGATTTCCTTTTCAACTTCCTGCGGTTCTCCTGTTATCTTTACCCTCAACAATACGTCGTTAACTTTTTCAACCGTATAAGTCATCTTATTTCCTCCTCTCTTTTCTTACTCTTCCTGTTACTTTGAGCGGCAGACTCCAAACCTTTGTGAAGGCAGCGCCTGCTTTATGGTCAAAAGAATCTTTTGGGCTGTATGTTGCAAGGTCTTCTATGTAGAGGGAGTTGGGGGATTTTCTTCCAACTACAGTTGCGTTACCCTTAAACAGTTTAAATCTTACTGTTCCTGTAACCGACTTTGCCAGTTGGTTGTTGAAAGCATCCAGTGACTCCCTGAGCGGTGTGAACCAAAGTGCTTCGTAGACGATTTCTGCGTAAGGGTGTTTTATGTGGCTTTGCTTGTAGTGGTATGTAAATCTATCTAAAACCAAGCTTTCCAATTCGTCGTAGGCTTTTATGAGTAGAAGTCCTGCTGGTGATTCGTAGACTTCTCTTGACTTGATGCCTACGAGTCTGTTTTCAACCATATCTATACGACCGTATCCGTGCTTTCCTGCTATTTCGTTTAAATCCCAAATTAACTTCCATAATTCGTTGTATCTCTTACCGTTTATGGAAACGGGAACGCCTTCTTCAAATTCAATTTCCACGTATTCTGGAACGTCAGGCGCTTTTTCGGGAGAAACTGTGATTACGAAGGCATCTTCTGGAGGCTCTGTATAAGGGTCTTCGAGGGGACCAGCTTCTATAGCCACACCCCAAAGGTTTCTGTCGTAAGAATAAGGTTTTTCCTTGGTTGCAACTACCGGAATTCCCCATTTTTTGGCGTATTCTATCTCCTCTTCTCTTGACTTAAATTCCCACTCTCTAACGGGTGCTAAAACCTCGATATCAGGGTCTAAAGCCCATACAGAGGCTTCAAACCTTACCTGGTCGTTCCCCTTACCCGTGGAACCGTGAGCTACGTAATCTGCGTTAACTTTGTGGGCAATTTCTACTAACTTTTTGGCTATTAAAGGTCTTGAAAGTGCAGAGATTAGAGGATACTTACCTTCATAAAGAGCCCCTGCTCTCATTAAAGGCAGGCAGTATTCTCTGGCAAATTCCTCTTTTATATCATCTACAACTGCTTCAACGGCACCGGAAGCTTTTGCTTTTTCCGGTATTTCTTTTAGTTCTTCGCCTTGACCGACGTCAGCGGTATAGGTTATAACTTCAAAACCTCTTTCTGCAAGCCATCTAACAATAACGGAAGTGTCGAGCCCGCCGGAATAAGCTAAGACTACTCTCTTTTTCACCTCTTCCTCCGAATAAAACTCTGGGTTGTGGAATTTTAGAAAATTTTATTTAAATTGCAAACGGCGCTGGATTTGTGAGCAAATTGCGTCTTTTCTGAAAGGGAAATAAAATTCTATTGGCTGCAGGGTAATGCCTATAGACTTTTTCTCGACAAAAATCTTTGGAGGTAAAAAGTGCAGAACTTGAGTGAGCTTACCATTTCTAAAGCTATTATTAAGACGTTTATGGAAAAGTTGGAAGAGCACCTGGAAACGGACGTTGCTATTGTAGGTGGAGGACCTTCCGGGCTCGTGGCAGCTTATTATCTTGCAAAAAGGGGATTTAAAGTCTCTCTCTTTGAGAGGAAGCTTTCTATCGGCGGCGGAATGTGGGCTGGAGCTATGTTTTTTAATCAGATTGTTGTTCAGGAAATGGGAAGAGAGATTTTAGAAGAGTTTGAAGTTTCCTACAGAGAGTTTGAACCGGGCTATTACGTTGCCGATGCGGTTGAGGCTGTTACTACAATAGCTTCAAAGGCTGTTAAGGCGGGAGCTGTTGTTTTTAACGGCGTAACGGCTGAAGACGTTGTTCTCAAAAAAGTTGACGGTAATTACAGGGTTTGTGGACTTGTTATAAACTGGTCAACGGTTGATATGAACCACTTAATGGTTGACCCGTTAGTTGTTACCGCTAAATACGTTGTTGACGCTACCGGTCATGATGCAACGGTTGTTTCTACACTGCAGAGGAAAGCAGGTATAAGGCTTAATACCGAAACGGGCTGCGTTGTTGGAGAGAAACCTTTGTGGGCTTCCGTTGGAGAGGAGGATACGGTTAAAAACAGCAGAGAGGTATTCCCGGGTATTTACGTGAGCGGCATGGCGGCAAACGCTACGTGCGGAAGTCACAGAATGGGACCGGTGTTTGGTGGAATGCTCATGTCGGGTAAAAAGGTTGCGGAAGAGATAGCGGAAAAGTTAATGAAGGAGGCATAATGGCTACCCTTGTTGAGTTTGCCAAGAAAGGTGTTATTACGAAGGAGATGGAGTTTTGTGCTGAATATGAAAAAAGAGACGTTGACTATATAGTAGAAGGGCTTGTTAAGGGAACGATTGTTATTCCGGCTAACGTTTTTCACAGAGAAAGAAAGGATTTTACGCCAAGAGCTATAGGAAAAGGGTTAAAGACTAAGGTTAACGTTAATATAGGGACATCCGGGGACATTGAGAGTATAGACCTTGAGCTTGAGAAGTTGAGAGTAGCTTTGAAGTATGGGACGGACGCTGTTATGGACCTTTCTACCGGAAAATTCATCAACGAAACGAGAAAGGCGATAGTTGAGAACTCTCCGGTGATGGTGGGAACTGTTCCCATTTATCAGGCAGCAAAAGAGGCGGCAGAAAAGTATGGATTTATCGGTAAGATGACGATTGACGACATTTTTGATGTTATCGAAAGGCATTGTAGGGATGGGGTGGATTTTATTACCGTTCACTGCGGCGTTACCCTTTCTTCCCTCGAAAGGCTTAGGAATGAGGGAAGAATTATGAACATCGTTTCAAGGGGTGGCGCTTTAATAGCTGAGTGGATGGTTTACAACGAAAAGGAAAATCCCCTCTACACCCACTACGACCGCCTTTTAGAAATTGCCAAAAAATACGATGTTACCCTTTCTTTGGGTGACGGAATGAGACCGGGCTGTATAGCAGACGCTACCGATAGATGTCAGATAGAAGAACTGATAACTTTAGGCGAACTTGTTGATAGAGCGAGGGAAGCAGATGTCCAGGTTATGGTTGAAGGTCCCGGTCACGTTCCACTCGACCAAGTAGAGGCGAATATAACTCTGCAGAAAAGACTCTGTCACGAAGCGCCTTTTTACGTTTTAGGTCCAATCGTTACAGATATCGCCCCCGGCTACGACCACATAACAGGTGCTATCGGTGGGGCTATTGCGGCGAAGGCGGGGGCGGATTT
>JAMOPR010000192.1 GCA_027064485.1 Desulfurobacteriaceae bacterium
CGTAGTTATAAACTTTTATTTTAGTTTTTCCTTTCCCTACAGCGTGCAGGTTATATTTGAGTAGTTCCCCTAATTTTCTGTAATAAATGGCTTCTGACTTTATGGCTTCTGGATTGGTTATTTCCGATAATTCTTTTTGGAGTGAATTAAGTTTATTATTCAGGCGTTCTAAGAGTTTTGTTTTAGCCTGTCTGAGTTTCTCACTTTCAACGTTTTCTTTATAAAAAGTTTTCCATGCTTCTAAGAACGGATATTCTGCTTCTACTTTTTCTTCTTTGTAATTTTTCAAGGATTCATATTTGAATGTTGTGAGGTATTTGATTTTGCCGTTTTGGCGGTATAGGTAGGGATTTTGAGAGCTTTCGTGTTTTTCAAGGAAGATTCTGTAGGCTTCAATTAAGTTATTTGTTTTCCTGAAGATGAAAGCTATCTCTTTTGAGTTAAGTGGAGATATTCCTTTTACGAATTTGTGAAGTTGTTTTTCTATTCCTTCAGGCGTTACTTTTCCGAATTGTATTTCTTCTATTTCCTTCTTTTCATTTGGTGGAAATTGATAGATTTCTCCGATAGATACATTTCTCGCTGATGTTTCTACCTTTTTTAGCACTGAGATTATTTTTCTACTTTCGTTTAGCAAGAATGCGTTGGCTGTTTTGCCTGTTAGCTCGAGAATTAGGTAAAGTTTTTGGATTTTTCCCGATAAGGAGATTTTTAGCAGTTCTAATTCCAGTATTCTGTCTTTTACTGGAAGCGTGAATTCTTTTACGGTTAATTTCTCTGCTCCGTTGAACGTTTTGAATCCACTGAATTTTTTATCGTTTATAAAGATTGCATTTGGGTATCCTAAATAAACGTTTAGTGTTTTTCTGTTTGAAAAAGTAATAGATATACCAACTTCAGAGTTTGTAATTTCTTTTATCCTTTCAGCTTTAAATAGTTGGTTTAATTCTTTAGCTGTTTTTTGTAGGTATAAGTAGTCCATTGCTGATTTTCTCTCTTATCTGAGCCTTAATTTGGCTTGCATTTGCGTCTAATATTTGGGCAGCTGTGGATATGTAGTTTTTGCTTCTCTTTATGAATGGTTTTTGTAATTTTTTGAATTTGCAGGCAGTTTCGAATTCTTCTTTTGTTAGGTTGTGTTTTCTAAGTGCATTTTTGAACTCTTCTTCGGCGACTTTTTTAGCTTCAAAGAGCTTCATTAAGATTCTGCTTTTGACGTTTATTTCTGCGTCTCCTGAGGTTTCCACTGAGATGAATATGCTTTCTGGGTAATCTGAAAGGACTTTTGCCTGTGCACCGTCACTTTGGGTGGAGGGCATACATCCGAAAGGTTTGACAGAAACTACCATGTGGCACTTCTTGTGTTTTACGTAATAAACGTGTTTTGCTACTTCTAAGTGTCCCTCTCCACCTACTACCATGTAGTCGAAATAAGGAGCTGCCAGTTGGGATAGGTATTTTTGTGATGGGAGTTCTTTAGGGAGAAAAGAGAATACGCTCCTTAAAAGGTTGTAGAAAGTTTTAAGTGTTATAGCTAAACTTTTAGTAGCGATTAGGGATTTTATTCTTTCCTTTGAAATCCCCTTTGCTTTTATCTCTTTTTTAAGTTTTTCCTCTGTTATGAAGAGTTGGTAGTCTATCCAACCGGCTACGGGTTCTGGTCTCACTTCTGCGCCTTCTTCTTCAAGCCAGCGGTGGAGATGATAGTTGCCGTCGCTTTCTGTTGTATGTGCCCAGAATTCTCCTATCACGGCTACAACAGGTTTTACTTTTGAGAAGTTGAAGCGTTTTGTTTGTAATTTTTTCCTGAGCTGGTAGAGGGATTTTAGAATCTCTTTTACTTTCCCGCCCTTTTTAAGTATTTGGTATAGGGATTCTGTTTGTTCTTTGAGCAGTTTGTCAGTGGAGCCTTTTTCAGTTTCGTAGGGTCGCAACCTG
>JAMOPR010000193.1 GCA_027064485.1 Desulfurobacteriaceae bacterium
AAACAGGCATCTGGAAGTTCTCACCGATAGCCTTCAACGCTCTTGACTGGTTGGCATCCAAATTCATGTGGCATAGGGGGCAAGGAGTTACTATGACGTTTGCATTGTTGTCTTTTGCGTCTTTCAACGTTAAACCTGTCAGTTTCATAGATATTTCGGGTGCGGGCCAGAATCCGTGAAATCCGCAGCATTCTAATCTTCTTGGTGCATTGGCTACTTCTGCTCCCAAGGCTTCTATTATGCTTTCTAAAGAAGATGGGTTTTCTGAAGATTCAAAACCTAATATTTCTTTGGGTCTTATAGTGTGGCATCCGTAAAATGGGTATACTTTTAGCCCTTTTAAAGGTCTTTTTACTTTTTCTTTAATTCCTTCAACTCCAAATTCTTCTAATAGAACCCAGTGGAAGTGTTTAACGTCAACCGTTCCTTTGTATTCTAAACCTGCTTCTTTTAAGATTTCGTTAACCTCTTCCCTCAAGTCATCGTCGTTATCTAAGTGATACTTGGCACTTCTTAAAACTAATAGACAAGTGCTGCATACCGTTACTATATCTCTGCCGGCTTTTTCTGCGTAGGCTAAGTTTCTTGCGTTTACGGCTATGTCAAGAACGTCTTTTACTTCTTCTAAAACGCCAGCTCCACAGCAGCTAAATTCTGGTAGTTCTATCATGTCTAATCCTAAAGCTTCTATAACTGCTGTTGTTGATTCATATAGTTCTTTTGAAGCTCCTTTTGCTGCACATCCCGGATAAAAAGCATATTTTCCCATAGCTATTCAACCTCCATAGCTGCTTTCATAACTTTGCGGAGCGTTTCATGGTTCTTAATCGGTTTCATAAATGGTGAATGAGCTTTTCCTTTAAGAATCATCTGAATACCGATAGGCAGGTTTTCAAGGATTCCTTTAATACCTTTTGCCCTTAATGGAAGCATAACTTCGTTGAGCATTCCGGTTTCAATTAGGGATTTATAGAATGCTTGAACGTGTCTTGCTCCTGGGTTGTCTTTCAGTCCTATTTCAATAGAGAGTCCTCTTAGTTTCATTATTGCATCAACAGGCGCAACGTGTTTGGGGCAGACGTCTGCACACTTGTTACAACGAACGCAGTTCCACATATTGTGAGCGTAGCCGATTTTTGCTCTTTCTTTTTTTAGAGCATCTCTCGGGTCAACGGCAAACCTGTAAACTCTGGCAAGAGAGAAAGGACCACCGTATTTTTCATCTAATTTAGCCGTGCTACAAACGGAAAAGCAGGTGGTGCAAAGTATGCAGTCAGTTTGCTTATCAAACTTTTTGAGTTCTCTCGGGTAAACTTTGCTTTCTTCATCAAGCGTTTTTGGAACGATTTCGGAATCAGGTATAAGATATGTTTTCATTTCTTTTAGCTTTTCAAGGGCGGAATCCCAGTCAACGATAAGGTCTCTAATTACGGGCATGTTGTCTAAGGGTTCTATTGTTAAAACGTTCGTTTTATAAGTTTCAAGTTCGTTGAATACCTGCGTTTTACAGGCAAGTTTGGGGTATCCGTTGATTTTAACTGAGCAAGAGCCGCATATAGCGCTTCGACAGAAGGCTCTGAAAGATAAACTTGGGTCTATGTTGTCTTTTATAAACTGAAGAGCTTCTAATATTGTCATTCCTTTTGGGACTTCTATCGTGAATTCCTGATAGTATGGTTTTTCGTCCTTTTGAGGATTAAACCTTTTTATTCTAAAGGTAACGTTTCTCTTTTCCATTTTTTCCTCCGTTAGTATTTCCTCTCTTCAGGTTGGAACTTGGTTATCTTTACTGGCTTCCAGCTTATCTCAAGTTCGCCGTTCTCTTTTCTCCTAATAATTGAGTGCTTCAGAAAGTTTTCATCGTCTCTATTTGGATAATCTGTTCTTGCATGTGCTCCACGGCTCTCTTTTCTTTC
>JAMOPR010000194.1 GCA_027064485.1 Desulfurobacteriaceae bacterium
CACCACGCTCACGTTATTTCCTGCATGGCTGAAAACGAACTGCCGGTTGGCGAAAAGGTTATAGGTCTTTCTTTTGACGGAACAGGCTACGGTGTTGACGGTTCTATATGGGGAGGGGAATTTTTGGTGGCGGGATATACAGAGTTTGAAAGAGCTTTTCACCTAAAGTATTTCCGTCTTCCCGGTGGAGATAGGGCTGTTAAAGAGCCTTACAGGGTAGCTGTTTCGGTTTTGATGGAGGCGGGTATAAATCCTGCTGACGTTCTTAATGTTGACGTCAAGAAGATTTCTTTCATATCTCAAATGGTTGAAAAGGGCGTTAACTCACCAGAAACTTCCAGTATGGGCAGACTTTTTGACGCCGTCGCAGCTATTTTAGGTATAAGGTATAAAGTATCCTACCACGCCCAAGCGGCTATACTTCTTGAAGAGTTTGCTTTAAATTCGAATTCTGCTGAAGGTTATCCCTTTGAAGTTGAAGGAAGCGTTGTGGATTGGCGACCAGTAGTTAAGGGCGTTGTTTCCGATTTGAAGAAGGGTCTTTCCGTTTCCGACATTGCTAAAAAGTTTCACAATACAGTTATTGCTTTTTCTGTTGAAGTTGCAGAGGTGCTTCGCCGTAGAACGGGTATTAATACGGTTGCCTTAAGCGGTGGCGTTTTTCAGAACAAGATACTTTCCGAAGGTATTGAAAGAGAGCTAAAAAACAAAGGATTTACCGTTTTAACGCACCAGATAGTTCCTCCGAACGATGGAGGGATTTCGTTAGGACAGGCGGTTTACGGAGGGCTGATTGAGAAAGGTAATTAAGTATGAAGGAGTTCCCCTTACGGAGGGGCATTCGGGCGTTTATCTAACCGTAGAAGACGGCGTAGTTGTAGATGGATATTACTACGCTCTCGTTCCCGTTAGAGGGTTTGAGACGATTTTGCTTGGACAAAACGGGATTGTTGCTCCCGTTGTTACTTCCAGAATTTGCGGTTTATGTCAGGTAACCCACGCCATAGCTGCTGCAAGGGCTGTGGAGAGTGCTGCGGGCATAGATATTCCGGAAGAAGCAAGGATATTAAGAGAGGTTTTGGGGCTTGCCGTTAGAATTTACAACAACCTTCTCCACCAAATTATTGTTTCAGCAGACCTCTTTACAAATAAGAAAGATAGGATGGTTTTTATTAAGCGGGTTCAAAAAGTAAGGAAAATTGCGGGAGAAATTTTGGAGTCAATAGGCGGCGAGATTATCCATCCGCCTAAGGTGAGGGTGGGAGGTTTCTCGGAACCTTTGGAGGATTTTGTTAGGGATAAGCTTTTAGATGCGGTTGAGGAAGCCATTCCTCTTGCATCTTTCCTTCACGATTTCTTTTCTTCGGCGCTTGATGAGATGTGGAAGAGGGAAGGCTTGCCTGAGGATTTGGGAAAGCACGGGAGGGGATTTTTCGCTACAGACCTTTACTATGGAAAACCTTTTGACGTTAGCAGAATAACCTTTAAGTATCCTCAACAGATATTTAAAGATGATTTAAAGCGGGAGGTAACGAACCTTTATCCGCTAATTGATGGAGTTCCCGTAGAAACTGGACCAAGGGCGAGGAGAGTTTTATTTAAAGGTTATAAGCAAAAGGGAGGAGTGAAAGAGCTTCATTTGTTACGTTCCATTGAAAACGTGGAAGCCTTTGAAAGGATAAAAATTTTGCTTTCCTCTGCCTCTTTTGAAAGGGAACTTCAAAACAGGACATTTCCTACTTCTGATGGGGAAACTTTAGGAATAGGTGTTCACGAAGCTCCGAGGGGAGTTAACGTTCATATGGTTAAGTTGGACAAACGAGGAAAAATAGTATATTATAAAATTGTGGTTCCGACGGAGATTAACTTTTATGTTGTGTCGGAATCGTTAAGAGGTGCTAAAGTGGAG
>JAMOPR010000195.1 GCA_027064485.1 Desulfurobacteriaceae bacterium
TAAAGGTATCCTATTTATCTGTGTTACTTTTATAGGTTGATTTTTGCCTAAATATTCCATAGTGCTTCTGTAAGCTCTTATAAACAAGTTTTTTTCGTCTTTTGGAAGTTCTTCTTTACCTTCTCCCTCAATTTCGGCAGAGTAAAAGTCTGCCGGTTCTACTATAAAGTCGTTGTAAAGTTTTAGGGCTAATCCTAAAGCGTCAAATCCTGCTCCCAAGTTACTTGTAGAAGCTGGAACAGAAACGGTAAATTTCATGGTTTGCTCCTATGGTAATTTTGGAAGAATTATACCTCTATCTGTAACTTATCAGTTTGTCTAAATTTAGGATTAGGTATAATATCAAGCTGAATGAAAATATTTTAGGAGGTAGCAATGAAACGGCAAGGTTTTACACTGGTGGAATTAGCAATAGTGCTTGTAATTATAGGTTTGCTGTTAGGTGCTGTTCTAAAAGGGCAAGATTTACTTAGAAGTGCTAAGGAGAAGAACTTTTATAGGCATTTTGTATGGGGATGGAAGAAGGCAGTATTAATGTATTATGATAAAACAGGTAACTTGTTGGGTGATGGAAAAGATAACGGAGGAACTGCTGACCAGCCAGATGGATACTTTGATAACGTTAAGTTGTATAGCAATAATGATATAGTTAATCTTTTGAAGGCAAAAGGGATAACTCCTCCTTCTACTAATGTGGGAGACCCTGGGGAATTTGCTATTAAAGGTAAATATATTAGAAGCGTTGTTCGTGCATATTTATACCATTTGTATGATAAAAATGAAAAAGCACATTATAACGTAATATATCTTGTAGGAGTTCCTACAGACGTTGCTATTGCTATTGATAAAATAGTAGATGGGAAAGCCGATGGAGCTTCAGGAGCATTTAGAAGATATGCTGGTAGAAATGAGTTTGCTGATTGGCCTGATGCTACAGATACAAAAACGGTTAATGCAGCATTTGTTGTAGAGTTGCCTTAAAAAAATATGAGGAGAGTGCTTATCCAAGCACTCTCCTTAATTCATCAATTGTGGTTTCTCCTTTTAACACTTTCTCTTTTCCGCTTTCAAACATTGGTTTAAAACCTTTTTGAAAGATTTTTTCTTCTATTTTTGTGGTAGGTGCTCCTGTTATTATTAGTTCTTGAATTTCTTTATCTACGTATAGAATTTCTGCTATTACCGTTCTACCTAAATATCCTCTAAACTTGCACTTTTCGCACCCTTTGCCTTTGTAAAGAGTCAGTTTTTCTTCTGCTGGTATTCTCAAGTATTCCTTTTCTTCCTTTGAAGCTTCGTAAGATGTTTTGCAGTAAGGGCATATTTTACGAACCAATCTTTGAGCGGAAATGGCTATTAGAGAATTTGCTATCAAAAACGGGGGCACTCCCAGGTCAGATAATCTGGTAATTGATGATACTGCGTCGTTTGTATGGAGCGTTGTTAAAACTAAGTGACCTGTTTGGGCAGCTTGAGTGGCTATTTTGGCAGTTTCTTCGTCTCTGATTTCTCCTACTAAAATGATGTCTGGGTCTTGTCTGAGTATGCTTCTCAAAGCTTTAGCAAAGGTGAGTCCGATTCTTGGATTTACCTGAACCTGCCTTATCAGTTCCCACTTATATTCTACCGGGTCTTCTACCGTGATTATTGTTTTTTGAACTGTGAAGATTTTGTTGAGGACTGCATAAAGCGTTGTTGTTTTACCAGAACCTGTAGGTCCTGTAACTAAGATAATTCCGTAGGGTTTTTGAATGCTTTTTAGAAGGATGTTGTAGTTGTAATCTTCAAATCCCAGTTCTTCTAATTTTGGTAGTGCTTCGTTGAGTCCCAAAAGTCTCATTACTACGGCTTCGCCGTAGATGGAAGGAAGCGTTGAAATCCTGAGGTCAATTTCCTTTTCCCCTACC
>JAMOPR010000196.1 GCA_027064485.1 Desulfurobacteriaceae bacterium
CACCTCCTCCCCCCGCGTTACTGTAGCCTACTTAGGTATATTAGACCTTTTTGCAGATTTGGATATTTCACAGGACAGGATATATTCGTCATCACCGCTTTCTGTTCACGTTAAATCAAAGTTTGTCTTGACTTGCAGGTCTTTAAGAGTTATTCCCATAGCACCAGCTTACCAGAACCACGAAGATTTAGAAGGTTTTGAAAAGGAAGCGTTTGAAGATAAGAAGTTGGGCTTTGAAGGGAAAATGTGTATTTCTGTAAGGCAGGTTGAAATTGCCAACAAAGTTTTCTCACCGTCTCAAGAAGAAATAGAAGAAGCCAAAGAGATAGTCAGACTTTACGAGGAGGCTTTAAAGGAAGGGAAGGGAGGTATTACCTACAAAGGAAGGTTTATAGACCAGCCGATATATAGAGACGCTTTGAATAAACTGCGCTTTATTGAAAAATCCGATTGATTTTCTCCCAAAAAATCCTCGCCGCCGGCTGCAGCGTTAAGTCTTTTCTTTTTACTGCGTAAAAGTTCCTTTTAATCTTTAAACCTTCTATTTTTACAACTTTCAGTTCTCCGCACTCTAACTCTTTTTTTACCGATAAGCTTGACACCAAACCAAACCCTTCTCCCGTTTTTACGGCTTCCTTAATTGCGGTGTTGCTCCCTAAAATTCCTACTACTTTAAGCTTTAGGGGGTCAATTTTCCTTTTTTTAAGTTCTTCTTCTATAGTTTTTCTCGTTCCTGAATCGGTTTCTCTGAAAAAGAGGGGAAGTTCTTTAAGTTCAGAAAGTGAAATGCTTGAAGATTTAAAGAAAGGAGGAGCAATTAAGACGATTTCGTCATTTCCTATTAATTTCCATTCAAAAGAAGAGTCGTTTATTTTCCTTCCAACTATTCCTATGTCTATTTCGGGGAAGTTTTCTTTTAAAAGTTTTAGGACTTTAGATGAGTCAAAAATTTCAACGTGAAGAACGACTTTTGGTAAGTAAGCTCTTATTTTTTTAAGGGCAGAGGGGAGTATGTAATCGCCCGGGATGTTGCTTGCTCCTATTTTGAGTATTCCGGAGGGGGATTTTTCCACAGATAGAATTTCGGAGAGCGCTTCATTTCTCTTTTTTAGTATCTCTAAAGCATATCTGTAGAGTATTCTGGCTTCTGGCGTAGGTATAACTCTTTTCCCTGTTCTGTCAAAGAGTTTTTTGCCTAAATAATCTTCTAAATGTTGTATGTGAGAGCTAACTGTAGGCTGGGAAATTCCCAGCCTCTCTGCAGCTTTTGAAAAACTCTCCTGTTCATAAACTTGGCAGAAGACTTCAAGCTGTCGGATTTCCATTAAAGTTTACTCAAGTCCCAAAAGCTTTAGTATTAAATCTACCGTTGAGAAAAATAGAATACCCGACATTATGAGCGAAATCATAGTTCCAAAACCGAAAGCTATTGGGGAGAGGTCTAACCTTTTTGCGTAACCGAAGTAGAATTTTAACGTTATAAGTGCAAATATAACGGAGAGAACTGTTTTGAGCATTAAGTAGTGCTCGAGGTCAAGAGTTTTGGAAAAGATGCCCAGTGGCAGAAGGGCGAACATTACCATCATCATAAAGCCGACAATTGTATTTCCCCAACCGAGGCTTTTAGCTATTTCGTCGTGAAAGCTGCGTGCCATGCCAGTTCCTCCCTAATTTTGTAAAAGATTTTATCATAAAATTTTGAATTTCTATTAAGTGTAGTTGGATAAATACTCATAAGGTTTATCTGCGTAATGATACAATTTCTGCCAAGAAGTGCTGTGATAGAACCGTTCCTGACAAGAGGGAAAGAGATATCCTTAAGTTAGGAGGAGAAATGCTGAAGTTTTCTACGGCTGGAGAAAGCCACGGTAAGGGAATTTTCGCGCTTTTAGAAGGGAT
>JAMOPR010000197.1 GCA_027064485.1 Desulfurobacteriaceae bacterium
TGACCCGCAGGTTGTCAAGATAGCAGACGTCATTTCGGATAGAATCAAAAGAATCATTGAAGCAAGGTAAAATTCCCTATAATTTTGAACATCAATTACCTGTGGAGATAGAATGAAAAACCTTTCAGAATTGCGCGAAGAGATAGACAGAATAGATAGAGAGCTGTTAGTGCTTTTGAATAGAAGGGCAAAGTTAGCCCAGGAAGTTGGTGAAATTAAAAAGAAAAAGGGGCTTCCCTTTTACGTTCCCGGTAGAGAAGCAAAAATTCTTTCTCGTTTGGAAGAACTCAATCAAGGACCTTTACCTCCCGAAAGCGTAAGAGCTATTTTCAGAGAGATAATTTCCGCCTGTAGAGCTTTAGAAGAACCAACCAAAGTGGCATTTTTAGGACCTCAGGCAACTTTTACCCACTTAGCAGCATTACGCCATTTTGGAACTTCTTCAGACTTGAGACCGAAAGATTCCATAGATGAAGTTTTTGACGAAGTTAACAAGGAAAGAGTTGATTACGGCGTTGTCCCGATAGAGAACTCTATAGAAGGAATAGTAAACTACACGATAGATATGTTTTTAGACACAGACCTAAAAATAAGCGGCGAGATTTTCGTTTCTGTTAATTTACACCTTATGAGTAGAGAATCTGAGCTGTCTAAAATAAAGAGAGTTCTTTCTCACCGCCATGCCATTGCCCAAGCAAGAAAGTGGTTGTCCGAAAATCTACCCAACGTAGAAATAGAAGAAGTTTCAAGCACGGCAAAAGCTGCAGAAATAGCAAGCAAGGAGGAAGGAACTGCAGCAATAGCAAGCGAAGCAGCTGCACTTCTCTATGACCTTAACATCCTTGCCAAAAATATTCAGGAACTTTCAAAAAACTACACCAGGTTTTTAGTTATAGGAAAAAACGATTCGGAATTCCCGTCGGGAAGAGACAAAACTTCGGTTATGTTCAGCACGAAGCACGTTGCCGGTGCTTTGTTTAAAGCCTTACAGCCGTTTGCCGTGTATGACGTTAACTTGTCAAAAATAGAATCTCGCCCTACAAAGAAAAAACCTTGGGAATACGTATTCTTCGTTGACATAGAAGGTCATAGAAAAGAAGATAGAGTAGCTAAGGCTCTTGAAGAACTTAAAGAACACTGTAGCTTTTTCAAAATTTTAGGTTCTTACCCTGCGGGATTTAAGGAGTAGTAGCGGAGGAAAAGTTGAGAGAAGCTGTTGTTGAAAGGTCAACCAAGGAAACTTCCGTAAAGGTATTGATAAATTTAGATGGAAATGGTGCTTACAAGATAAAGACGGATATTCCGTTTTTAACGCACATGCTTGAACTGTTTTCAAAGCATTCCTTCTTTAATTTAGAAGTAGAAGCTACGGGAGATGTGGACGTTGACCACCATCATTTAATAGAGGACGTCGGTATCGTTTTGGGAGAAGCTTTTAAAAAAGCATTAGGCGATAAAAAGGGAATAAACCGCTACGGTTTTTTTACCCTACCCATGGATGAAACCCTGATTTCTTCTGCCGTTGACCTTTCCGGAAGACCATACTTTGTTTATAGAGGTTTCCCTCAAAATGCCACCCTCAACGGAATAGAATTTGACCTTTTTAGAGAATTCTGGAAATCCTTCTCTTTTTCCTGCATGTGCAACCTACATATTAGCTGTCATTATGGATTAAACCTTCACCACATAGCTGAAGGAACCTTTAAATGTGTTGCAAGAGCTTTAAAAATGGCTGTTGAAATAAACAGTAGAGAAACAGGAATTCCTTCAACGAAAGGAGAACTATGAATGTAGTGGTTAAAAAGTTGCAATACTTAAAAGCTTTACTGAAAGAATCTTTTGGTGTGAAAAACATTTACCTTTTTGGTTCTTACGCAAGGGGAGAAGCAGACGAAAAAAGTGATATAGATATAATGGTTGAATTTGAAGAAGGAAAAGAAACCTTTAGAAATTATATGGCTCTAAAGGAATTTTTAGAAAAAGAACTCCGTAAACCTGTTGATTTAGTAGTTAAAGATGCCCTCAAAACTCATTTAAGGAAAGCAATAGAAAAAGAGGTTATTAGTGTCTAAAAGAAGCTTGAGGATATATCTGCTGGATATAATGGAAGAAATAGAGCGTATAGAAAAATTTTTTTCTTCTATAAAATCGGAGGAAGATTTAAAAACCAACGACGTTGTATTCTATGCAACGTTAAAAGCTCTTGAGAACATAGGAGAAGCAATAAAACATATACCCAATGAGATAAGGGAAATGTATCCTGAGATACCTTGGAAGCAAATAGTTGCCCTTAGAAACATATTGGTTCATGAATACTTTGGGATTTCTTACTCTATCATTTATGACATTGCAATCAATGAATTGCCCTTACTTAAGAACGCAATAATCCAAATACAGGAGGAAGTCAATGAACGTTAAACGCTCAAAAGAACTTTTTGAAGAAGCAAAGAAATACATACCGGGTGGAGTTAACAGTCCTGTAAGGGCGTTTAAATCCGTAGGTGATACCCCCAGATTTATAGCGAAAGCAAAAGGTTCCCACATCTGGGATGTTGACGGTAACGAATACGTAGATTACGTCTGCTCTTGGGGTCCAATGATTTTAGGTCACGCACACCCTTCTGTAGTTGAAGGCATAAAAGAGCAGGCTGAAAAAGGAACAAGCTACGGCGCCCCTACAGAATTAGAAGTTAAATTAGCAAAAATGATTGTTGAAATGGTCCCTTCCGTTGAAAAGGTAAGAATGGTCAACTCGGGAACGGAAGCAACAATGTCCGCTATCAGGTTAGCAAGAGGATATACAGGAAGAAACAAAGTCATAAAGTTTGAAGGTGGTTACCACGGTCACGTAGATGCACTTTTAGTTAAAGCAGGTTCTGGTCTTACAACTTTTGGCGTTCCTACAAGTCCTGGTATTCCGGAGGATTTTGCAAAACACACGATTACTGTTCCGTTTAACGATATTGATGCTTTGAAAAAAGTTATAGATGAAGTGGGTGATGATGTTGCAGCCGTTATTATGGAACCTGTAATGGCAAATGCGGGGCTTATAATTCCTGAGGATGGTTACCTTGAAAAGGTCAGAGAGTTAACTGCAGAAAAGGGCATAGTCCTCATATTTGATGAAGTAATAACCGGGTTCAGGCTTTCCCCTGGTGGTGCGCAGCAGTATTTCAACGTGACTCCAGACCTTTCCTGCTTTGGAAAAATTATCGGTGGCGGACTGCCGGTAGGAGCTTTTGGAGGGAAGAAGGAAATAATGGATTACCTCGCACCGGAAGGACCAGTTTATCAAGCAGGAACTTTGTCGGGTAACCCTCTTGCCATGATTGCAGGTATTAAAACGCTTGAGGAGTTGCAAAAACCTGGTGTATATGAAAGCCTTAGAGAAAAAACAAAAAAGCTGTCTGAAGGTTTAAAGGAAGCTGCAAAGAAAGCAGGCATTTACGACAAACTCTGCTTCAAGCAGATAGAAAGTATTTCTATCGTTTACTTTACAAGTAAGGATGTTAAGAACTATCAGGATGCCTTAACTTCAAATACTGAAGCTTATGCTGTCTTTTTCAGAAAGATGTTGGAGCAGGGTGTTTACCTTGCACCTTCTCAGTTTGAAGTTGCGTTCATGTCAACGGCTCATACGGATGAAGATATAGAGAAGACTATTAAAGCTGCTGAAATAGCGTTTAAAGAAGCTGCTGCTTTGCTTTAAGAAGGAAACTGACTATTGCTGTAATGGTAACGCGGAAAGAGAGACATGGGTAAGCTTAAAGATTACATAGAAAAAACTTCCTATATGATGGTGGGGGTTCAGTTTGCCCTCTCCATCGTTATCGGTTTGGCTATTGGTTATTACTTGGATAAGTGGTTGAAATCTTTTCCTTTGATGACAATATTTTGGCTGCTTATGGGGTTTGCTGCAGGATTGAAAAACCTCTACAGGGAACTTAAAAAGGTTGCGAAGTGAGAGAAATAAATTTGACCTATTTTGAGCGTTTTATAAGGAAGTTAATTTTAGTAGAAACTTTCTTAATTTTGCTCTCTTTACTTTTATTTTTTGTGCTGAAGCGTGATAAATACTTCATCTACTCTTATATTTTGGGAATTTTTGTAACTGCTGTTGATTACTATCTTTTGGTAAAACACTCTAAATCTACAGCTTATCGTATTTTGGAAGAGCCTTATTTCAAAACCGGTTTTGTTTGGCGGTTCTTGATATTAACTGGCTTACTTTTGATAAGCGTTTTTTTATTTACTCACATAAACTTCTTTGCTATAATTCTCGCGGTCGTTACAGCAACGGTTGGGCTTTTGATTACAACTTTAAAATACGGTAGGGAGAGAGGAGAATGGAAGGAAGCATAATAAAAATAGTGGGTGTGCCTGACTTTGTAACTATGACCTGGCTTATGATGGCTGTAGTGTTGGTTTTTGCTTACATATTGGGTAAGAATTTGCGTAAGTTTCCCGACAAAGTTCAGTATCCTTTTGAAGCTTTAACTTCGTTCATAGTTTACACTCTTGAAGATGCTATGGGAAGTTACGGTAGAAAATTCTTCCCTCTTATATCTGGACTTGCTATGTTCATCCTTATCGGTAACTTGATGGGACTTATACCTGGTTTTGTTCAACCTACTGCAAATCTTAATACAACTTTAGCTTTGGCTCTTATATCTTTTTTGGTTTATAACTATGAGGGTATTAAAAAGCACGGCTTGGTGAATTATTTAAAGCACTTTGCAGGACCTATTCCTCTTATGGCGCCGTTAATGTTTCCAATAGAGGTTATTTCTCACCTTTCAAGGATTCTTTCTCTTTCTTTCCGTTTGTTTGGAAATATGTATGGTGATGAAATGGTAGTTCTCGTTTTAATGATTCTCGTTCCGTTTCTTATTCCTGTTGCAGGAGAATTTATTGTATTTGCCAACAGTATTTTGCAAGCCTTTATTTTCTGCATTTTGACTGTAGTTTATATCTCTTCAGCCATAGAAGATTTTGAAGAACACTAAACGGAGGTTAAACATGAAAAAGTTACTCTACGCTATCTTTCTCCTTGTTGTAGGAGCAATGCCTGCTTTTGCCGGTGAAGGTGCTGCTAACGGCTCACTGGTAGCTGCTCTTTCCGCATTGGGTGCAGGTCTTGCTATAGGTCTTGCAGCTGCTGGTGCCGGTGCTGGTCAAGGACAAGCTGTAAGGGGAACTCAAGAAGCTATGGCGAGAAACCCACAAATGGCTGGTAAATTGACAACTACAATGTTTATTGGTCTGGCTATTATCGAAGCTCTTGCTATTTACGGTCTTGTTATTGCACTTATCCTTCTTTACGCTAACCCACTTGTTTAATTCTTGGGAGCAAAATTTGACGGGCAGGTTTGAAGCCTGCCCGTTTTTTTATTTAGTCTCTGTGCCAGAAAACCCTTGCTAATTTTTCTCCTTCATTGTATTTAATTTCGAATGTTCCCTTAAATGCTTTATTAACTGCTTCTCCTATGTGTCTTGCAAGATGTTCACTGGTGGTTGCTATTTCGGTCATTCCGTCTTTTTCCTCTATCCATAAAACTCTTTGAAGTGGTCTTAGGGACATTACTTCATCAACAACGTTTTTTATTCTGTTAAGGATTTCTTCTTTATGTTCTTCAAAGAATTTTCCTGAAAGATATACAAAGCCTCCCGGATATTTGTCCCTTTTACGCCTGCACGCAGGGCATAAAGCTTTGTTAACTTCGTTAGAAAGCGGTTCCTTTAGTTGTTCGGGCCACTGCCACCTGCCGTCTTTGAAAACTGCTCCGCATTCTTCGCAAACTGTTGGTTCTGGATACTTTTTCTTTTCGTAGTATGGGTTATCGCTTTCCCAGACGTATTCTTTTCTGTTTGCGGGGATGTATCCTCCCATCTTTTCCTCCCTGTTTTGGTCTCTACTTTTAATTTAGGTCTTTTCTTAATGATTTTCAGAAAATGCACTCAAAGAGTGTTTGCTTTTTCAGTAAGTATTCACATCCTCTTTTTCTGCTTTTTATCAGTTCTGGAGGGTCAGAAAGGGTAGGGTCTCTGTATGGAATGGATTTTTTCTTTTTTATTTCTTTTTCTGTTTCAAAGGCTGGAGAGGCGATGGTGGAAGGCGTTTTTCTGCCTAAAACGATGCCGTTTTTCACGCCGAATCCTGCCATAATCAACGCTTTCCTGACAGCAGAAGAAGTAGAGTATGTGACGAATATACCGTCTTCTTTGCATATTTCTCTTTCCAAAAGGAACACTTCGTAGGTCCAGAGTTCTGGATTTACCTTAGGGGAAAAGGGGTCGTGGAATATGGCATCTGCAAAACCGAGGTATTGCCTATAAAAGTGTTTTAAAAATTTTCTTGCTTCACCTATAAAGATTTTTGCTGAAATTTGAGGGGTGAAGCAGTTTAGAGTTGGAAAATCCCCCTCCACCCTTCTATTTTTCAAAATTTCCTTCAAAAACCACTTCCACTTCTCAAAGCGGTGCCAGGGGATTTTTAGAGAACTCTCTATAACCTTTACATCTCTTTCAATTCCGACTATTCTTACTTTAGCTTGAGGGTTTTCCTTAAAAACCGTATCTAAAAAAGCAACGGTGTTGTAGCCTAAACCGAAACAGAAATCAAAAAGGTTAAAACGCCCCCTTTCTCTTACTTTTTCTGAAACCTTGGCGGGAACGCAAAACTTTTCTACAGCTTCCCTGAAAGCTCCTGCAGTAACGGAGTGGTAAGGCTCTTTAAACTTCTCAGAGAAAAACGTTAAAGAACCATCCTCTGTTTTTACAATTTTTACAGTCAATCTCCAACCCTATCGGCAAGAGTCTGAAAAAGCTTTTCAAAAGCTCCCAAATAAAGCCCTTTTATCCTTTCAAAAATTTCCCTGGAAGTTTCAAAACTATAAAGATGAGAAGAAGTATTTCTGTCCGACAACATTTGAAGCCAGAGTTTTTCGTCCTCTATAAAACCAGCAGCGTAAGCCTCTTTTAAACAGCCCTTTGGCAACCTGCATTCTATCCCTTCATCTTCTAAAAACGCTTTCAGCGCTTTCCATGCCTGCTCAAAGGTGAATTCAAAGCGTTGAATGGTTCCATCTATTTCGAGTTCCGTTTCAGCGTTTTCAACTGCTTCTTTCAACCTCTCAAGCGCATCAGAAAAATTCTTAAGTTTCTTTTCTCTCCTCATAAAGAACTATCCCTTCTTTCTCTATCTCTTCCCTCAAATAATCAGGAACCTTACTCAAATCAACGACGTCAAACTTTAATAACGTATCAACCTCTTCATCTAAAACTTCTTTAATCAAGGTAGCACTTTTAACGCATTCCACAGCTAAGTCTATATCTGAAACGGGAGAAAAATCCCCCCTCGCCCGCGACCCGAAAAGAACAATCCTCTTCGGCTTATCGTGTTTCAAAATAACTTTAACAATCTGCTCTACCAATTCTTTTTTCAAGCCAGTTCTTTCTAACCCGTTCACTTCTTTTTATTTCCCTTTTTATAGAGGGCAAGTTCGAAAACGGGTTCAACCCTATCAACGAAAACTAACTTGATTTTCTTTTTAGCTTCCTCTGGTAGTTCTTCCATAACTTCAGCTTTGTTCTTTTCCGGAAGAACAACGGTTTTTGCCCCGTAGCGTAGTGCTGCTAATATCTTTTCTTTCAATCCGCCAACGGGTAACACCTTACCGCCTAAAGTAATTTCCCCGGTCATAGCCACTTCTTTTTTAACTTTCCTACCGGTAAGAGCAGAAAGCATGGCTGTTGCGATGGTAATCCCGGCAGAAGGACCGTCTTTCGGTATTGCACCGGCAGGGACGTGAACGTGAATGTCTATTTTTGAAAAGTCCTTCTTTATTCCGTATTTAGAAGCGTTTGCCTTAATAAAGCCCAACGCAGCTTGTGCTGATTCTTTCATAACATCGCCTAAACGTCCTGTTAGAATTAACTTTCCGGTTCCTTTCGTAACAACAACTTCTATGAACAAGACATCACCGCCAACAGGCGTCCATGCAAGTCCCGTAGCAACGCCGACTTCATCTTCACCTAACTCAAGTTCGGGGATGAACTTCGGTGCACCTAAAACTTTTTCTACCAATTTTTTGGTTACTTTATACTTTTTCTCCTTCCCTTCGCTTATCCACAGCGCTACCTTCCTGCAGATAGCAGCTATCTTTCTGTCTAAGTTTCTAACGCCTGCTTCGCGGGTGTAGTGCCTGATAATGTGAAGAATTCCGGATTCTGTAAACTCTATATCCTTTTCCGTTAAAGCGTGGTTTTTCATCTGCTTTGGAACTATGTAACGTAGAGCTATTTGAAGTTTCTCCTGTTCTGTGTAACCGGGAATGTTAAGAACTTCCAGTCTATCAAATAAAGGTTCGGGTATGGTGTGGGGCGTATTGGCAGTTGCGATAAACAAAACTTCTGAAAGGTCAAAAGGATGGTTAATGTAGTTGTCCACGAACTCTTTGTTTTGTTCAGGGTCAAGAACTTCAAGGAGTGCCGCAGCGGGGTCTCCCCTAAAATCGGAAGCCATCTTGTCTATTTCATCAAGGAGTATTACAGGGTTTTTCGTTCCCGCCTTTCTTAAAGCTTGGATAATCTTTCCCGGCATGGCGCCAACGTAAGTTCTTCTGTGACCTCTTACTTCGGCTTCATCTCTCACGCCGCCCAAGGAAATCCTTACAAATTTCCTGCCTAAAGCTCTTGCAATGGAGCGTGCAAGGGAAGTCTTACCGACTCCCGGAGGTCCTACAAAACAAATCGTAGGTTGCTTAACCTCGCGGGATTTCTTTTTTCTTTTCTTTATGAGAGATTTAACGGCAAGATATTCAAGAATCCTATCTTTTAGCTTTTCAAGGTCGTAGTGGTCTTCGTCTAATATCTTTTTAGCTCTTTCTATGTCTAACTTATCTTTCGTTCTCCTGCTCCACGGAAGCTCTATCATCCACTCAATCCAGGTTCTTAAAACGGCAGCTTCTGCAGACTCGGGGTGCATCTTCTCAAGTCGTGAAAGTTCTTTTAAAACAGATTCTTCAACCTCTTTCGGCATCTTCGCTTTTTTGATTTTCTCTTTATATTCTTCAATCTCCTTGCTCTTTTCCTCCTCTTCTCCCAACTCTTTCCTGATAGCCCTGAGCTGCTGACGTAAGAAATATTCCCGCTGCTCCTTTTCCATGGATTCGCGGGCTTTTGTTCTTATAAGTTCTTGAATCTCAAGAACCTTTATCTCATGCTCTAACTTCTCGCTTATCTTTTTGAGCCTGTCGATAGGGTCGACGGTCGATAGGAGGTCTATCGCTTCTTCTGTAGAGAGGTCAAGCTGTCCGGCTATAAGGTCTGCAAGCCTGCCGGGGTCCTCTATGGAACGTAAGATGGCTACCATATCGGGAGGAATTTGTTTACCTAAAGCAACTACTCTTTCTATTTGGTCTTTGACTAACTTGACTAAAGCTTCCTCTTCTAATGTTTGAGGGGTATATTCACCTTCTAAAATGTGCTCTACTACTGCTCTAAAATGGTCATCTTCTGTTTTTAACTCTTTCAGTTTTGCCCTTCCTAAGCCTTGGACTAAAATCTTTACCCTGCCGTCGCCCATTTTCATTGCTTTCAAAATAACGGCAACGGTTCCGAAGTCGTAGAGGTCTTCCCTCTTGGGTTCTTCAATTTCTTTGTCCTTCTGGGTTACTAAAAAGATTAGCTTGTGCTCTCTTAAGGCTTCTTCTATCGCATTGAGAGAAAACGGTCTTCCAACGAAAAGAGGTGCAATCATCATCGGGAAAACAACGACATCCCTTAAAGGAAGAACAGGAAGTTCCTCAGGAAACTTCATTTCTCCCATTGGTTTATTTTGAACTATTTCTCCCATCGTTTTTACTCCTGTTCTTTTAGTTTTCTTTTTAGCAGTTCAAGGAAAGATTCTTTCAGGTCTTCCCTTTCAAGTGCAAAATCAACTGTAGCTTCTAAAAATCCAAGTTTATTACCTGTATCGTATCTTCTGCCCTCCATTACTTTGGCGTATATTGCTTCCCTTTCTCCTAAGATATTTATACCATCTGTAAGCTGAATCTCTCCGCCTCTACCTTTAGGGGTTTTTCTTAGAGCTTCGAATATACCCGGCGTAAGTATGTATCTTCCGGTAATGGCAAAG
>JAMOPR010000198.1 GCA_027064485.1 Desulfurobacteriaceae bacterium
TGCTTACTTTAAGTCATCAAACAAGAATCAACTCTCTTTCACGGTAGAAATGAACATTCTCAATAACGAACTGTTTCCTGAAATTTCACAAGTGCTGTTTAGGAAAACTCTTTTAGAGAAAGCACCAATTGCAAATGTTGATGGAGTAGAAATTGAATTAACTACCGTGAAAGCTAAAGACGTTACAACTTTTGAATCTTTAATGGCAAAAGCCAAGCCTTTGAAAGAATTGATATTTGACTTCGTAACCCCTACAACTTTTAAGAAGGGACGTTACGATTACGTTTTACCTGAACCGTATCTTATTTTTAAAAGCTTACTAAACAGGTGGAACGCTTTTTCTCCAATTAAAATTTCTGGTAGAGAATTGCTTTCTTTCGTCAAAGAAAACATTTTAATTTCTGGCTGTTGGATAAAAACCCAAAAGACAGAACTGATGAATGGAGCGAAAATAACAGGTTTTAGCGGAAGAGTTTTCTTTTATGCAGTAAATTTTGATGAAGAAAAATTAAAAATACTTAACGCCCTTTCGCGCTTTGCCGAATTTTCCGGTGTTGGCAGAAAAACAACAATGGGATTTGGGAAAGTAAAACTTGCTCAAAAAAGGAAAGGAGATGAGCAGGACTTTTAAAGTAATGGTTTCTCCTGTTTCCACGCAGGTATTTCCCGTTGTTGTAACGGCGCTAACGATAAAACCTGAAAGGGTTGTCCTACTAACAACTCCAAAAGTAGGAATTTTTACCAAATTAATCAAAAGAGCATTACTTTTTGCTGGAATAGAAGTAGAGGAAAGAACTATTAATCCCTATTCTTTCAACTCTATTAAGGAGAAAACGAAAGATTTACAAAGTCCTTTTTTGCTTCTCAACTGCGGGACAAAGTTTACAGCGATTGCTCTTTTCAGGTTATTCGGTGAGGAAAATGCTTACTATTACACTCCAGACGGAAAAATAATTGATTTTAACAGTAACCTTTTGAAAAGAGTTTCTCAAGAACTTGTAGATGTTGAACTTCACTCCCAAATGTATGGTTTTGAAATCGTTGAAGAGAGGCAGGACCACGAAAAAATAAGAATGAGAGAAAAACTTACACGATACATTGCCTCTAAACCATCGTTACTGCCCGTTCTTGCAAAGCTTTACCAAGAGGGCTCTGCACGGATTTTGCCCAACGAGTTTGTTGACTTAGCAAAAAGGTTTGAAGTTGTGGTTTATAGGGGCGGAAAATATGTCGTTCTTGACAGAGAATACGTTGGCGGAAAGTGGCTTGAAGAGTTTACGTTCTTAGAGCTCCTGAAAAAAAATTTTTATGACGTGAGAATAGGAGTAAAGGTTGAATGGTTTGAAGAAAGGGTAATTAACGAGATAGACGTTATGGCAACGAAGCATAATCAACTTCATATCTTTTCCTGCAAAACTGGAAAAAACGTAAAAGAAATAGCTAAACATCTTTACGAACTTGAAGAACTGACGGAAAGGATTGGAGGAGACTTTGGAAAAAGTTATCTCGTGATAACGGAAAACCTTTACAAACCAATCCCTCCCGATAAGAAGAAGTTTCTCAATGTTCCAGAAGTTAGTTATTTTAGAAACAGAAAAGTCTGGGAAAACTACTATAAAACAGAAGAAGGTAAACGTTACAAAGAAGAAATGAGAAGCTATAATAGTTTTAAAAATCTTTCTAAAAGGGCTAAACTGCTGAGAATAAATATAGTTACCCCTAAAATTCTGGAGAGGAAGGAATGGATTTAATTTTTAGAAAATTATCTTCAAAACTCAATAAGGTGAAAACACATATAAAACGGGCTTTTGCGTCTCAATTAGGATTTGTTTTTAAGGATAAAGGCACAGCTGCAGCTATAATCTTACTGTT
>JAMOPR010000199.1 GCA_027064485.1 Desulfurobacteriaceae bacterium
TAAAAAGATGGCTGAAAATAAAGAGCTTGATTCTGACGTCGTGAAAGTTTTGGAAAAGAACTTGGAAGCTATAGATAAAGGGAGAAAGATAGTTCAAGCTAAAGCGAGAAAGTTTTATGAAAGTCTCAGAAAGAAGTTTGCCGAATTTCAGTAACTAAACTGGATGTTACACAAGTTTTTATAGTCTGCCAGGGTTTCGTAGAGTTCTTCGTGGGTTCCGCATCCTACTACTTCACCGTTTTTCATAAAAATTATTGCATCGCTGTCTAAGACGGTGGACAACCTGTGAGCTACGGCTATTATGATTTTTTCTTTGAATTTTGCGTCTATTGCTTCTTGTATTGCTTTTTCTGTTTCTGAATCAAGGGCGCTTGTTGCTTCATCTAATATGAGAACATCGGGATTTTTGAGGATTGCTCTTGCTATTGCTATTCTTTGTTTTTGACCGCCTGACAGAGAAATACCTTCTTCTCCTAAAACGGTATGGTATTTGTTCGGAAGGGATTCTATGAAGTTGTGTATGTTTGCTATTTTCGCTGCTTCTACTATCTCTTCTAACGGTGCGTCGGGTTTACTTATGGCGATGTTTTCCAGTATCGTTCCGTTGAATATGACTATGTCTTGGCTTACAAGTCCTATCAGTTTTCTGTAGGGTTTGAGTTTTAGCTCTTTTAAGTCTGTGCCGTTGACAGTAATTGTTCCCGATGTTGGGTCATAGAAGCGGGGAATGAGGTTGATGAGGGTGGATTTTCCGCTTCCTGTTTTACCAACTATAGCGTATTTCTTTCCCTTTTTGAAAGTTAAAGATATGTTTTTGAGAACCTCTTTGTTTGTTTTAGGGTAACTGAAGTTGACGTTATTAAAGCTGATTTCTGTGATGCTGCTGATAATTTTTTCTCCATCTTTTATCTGATATTCGTTGGGTAAGTCTAAAATTGATTTAATTCTTTCTGCTACGGCAATTGATTGCTGCATCTTGTTGTAGTTCTGTCCCAATTTCCTTATAGGTTCATAAGCCATTATTAAGGCTATGATGAACGAAAAGAAAGCTCCGGGTGATAGCTCTCCCTTTACTATTTTCATTCCGCCGTAGTAAACGAGGAAACCTACTATTACGGCACCTGTGAGTTCAACTATGGGCGGGTAAATACCTTCTACTTTTTTAATTTTCATAAACTTTTTGAAGTAATTCCAATTTTCCTTTGTGAAAATTTTTATAAACCGTTCTTCTGCCCCTAAAAGTTTAATTTCCCTTAAATTTTTTACTCCTTCGAAGAGGTGACCGGTGAGTTTTGCCAGTCTTTCCTGCATTTGGTTGGTGTATTTGCGGATTTTCTTTCCCAGCAAGGATATTATGTAGCCTATTAATGGAAGTCCTATTAAACCTATTGTTGCCAACTTCCAATCTTGATAGAAAATTACGCCAATAAGCCCTAAAGCTGTCAGTAAGTTTCTTAAAAAGGTTGCTATTTGCCTTGAAGAAAAGTCTTGTAAAAGGTTGGTATCGTTAATAATTCTTGAAATGAAGCTGGATGGAGATTCTCTTGAGAATATCTCTAAAGGGAGGGTTAATACCTTTTCGTATAGTTCTTCCCGCAGGTTGACGATTACTTTTTGCCCTATGTAAGCCATTGAGTAGTAGTTGATGAAGAATACGATTCCTTTTGCTAATACTAATCCTATTAGTATCAGAGGTATCAGTTTTATCATGTGTTCATTTTTCGTTACAAAAACGT
Source organism: Desulfurobacteriaceae bacterium (assembly GCA_027064485.1). Lineage (GTDB taxonomy): Bacteria > Aquificota > Aquificia > Desulfurobacteriales > Desulfurobacteriaceae > Desulfurobacterium_B. The sequence goes on from JAMOPR010000199.1 coordinate 1,737, forward strand.
TGTTTACTATGGTTTTGACAAAGTAAGCTAAAAATGACGTTAACCCCGCGTTTAGCACTAACGTTATTATGCTTATGAGAACCAAAGTTTTTACTTCTTTTATATATTTAAAAACCCACCACGGAAAGTTTTTCATTTCCTTCCTCTAAAGTGCATAAAATAAAGTTCTCGTTATAAACCAAATAAGGTTTTTCTTTTCGCCTACAGCTAACCTTCTTATGCGGCATAAGTTTTTTCTGTTCCAGCCTCTTTCGGTGGTAAAGCAGTATTTGTAACCAGTTTCCGAAGCTATTTTAACAAGTGATTCGTTGTATATACCCCAGGGCCAGGCTATGGCGTTAACTTCTTTGTTTAATTTGTGCTCTAAGATTTTTTTGGACTGAGATAATTCTTTTTTTGCTTCCTTTAAGTCAGAAACTAATATACTGGTGAGGGAAGTTCCTGATTTAACAGAACGGTATTCGTTCAAAGAGTAAATTCTCCAGTCTTCTGGAGGAGAGTAAGGTTTCCCTTTGCCTAACGCTGCCCTGTGCGTTAGAGCGTGGGATTGAACATCAACGATGTCTGAAACTGCTTTAAGTTCTCCCCAAGATAGGAACGCGTTGTTGTCTCCTTTTAAAAAGGATTTTTTAAATGCTTCCTTTGTAGAGATATCAGCATAGCTTTTCTCTTTTCTAACAGAATTGCTGTTTAGAATTCTATCAGGAGAAACAAATAGAACTGATGGAAGATTTAATTCTTTCAATATTGGGTAGGCATATATGAAGAAGTCGTAAAAACCGTCATCAAAGGTTATTAATACAGATGGAAATGGAGTCTTGTTTTGCAGTTCTTTGATTGTTAAAGGATAGAAGTGTTTTTTCAGGAATTCCATTTGTTTTTTGAAGTTTTCGGGGTGAACGCCAAATTGAGGATGTATTCTGTGGTAGAGTAAAACTGTGAATCCCATTATAGAACCTGCTCTTTTGGTAGGTTGTCGTTAATTAAGCTTTCGTAGAGTTTGAGCAACTTATCTGTGTATTTCTCTATTGTAAGATTTGATGCTATTCTTTTCGCTTCTGAAGACAGTTTTTCGTAGAGTTTTTTATCTTTGTAGATTTTTACAATACTTTTTGCTAATTCTTTTTCATCGATAGGAGTTATTAAGCTTGCGGAGGAAGCTATTTCTTTAGAAGGAACAAAGGGTGAAATTATTGCCGGTATTCCTGCATACATGGCTTCGATGTGAGTGATTGGGAACCCTTCGTAACTTGAAGGCATAAGTAAGACTCCCCGTTTAATTTTTTTAAGAATTGCGGGTATGTCGTTTCTGTATCCTAAAAACTCAACTTTTTCTTGAAGGTTTAACTTTTTGACTAAATTTTCCAATTTTTCTCTGTCTTTTCCGTCTCCGATTAAAAGCATTTTGGAGTTAGGTATTTGGGAGGTTACTAAAGAGTAGGCTTTGATGGCTATGTCGAAGTTTTTAACTTTTCTAAATCTTCCTATGCAAAGAAGGTAAAAGTGGTCTTCCAATTTAATGTCTGTTTTTTCCTTGAACTTTCGAGGATTGATTGCGTTGTATAAAACGTAATGTGGTTTTTGAGCAATATTATGTTCCTTTTCTACCATTTTATAAACTTCTTTTGAGACTGAAAGGAAAACGTTAGTTCTGTAAGATAGGAGTTTATTTGCTATTTTTCTTTCCAACCTTTTTTCTACTTTTACATTGTGGATGTGAGTTATTACTTTGGATTTGAGGTTTATAGCTGCAAGGCGAGAGAAGTAGTCTGCTGAAAAGTGCATAGAGTGGACAATCTGAGGTTTGTAATCTTTGAAGAATTTTCGAAGTTTGAGTGCTGTGTCTATTCTGAATGTTTTTATTTCTTTTAAAGAGTTCCCTAAGTTGACTACGGGTAAGTTTTCTTCAAGGAATTCTTTGGTTTTAACGCCTGTTCCTGAAAGGTTAATTATTTTGAAATTTACATTTCTCGATTTTAGCTCTTTCGCAATGTCAAACATTAGGTTTTCGATTCCTCCGAAGGGTAATCCGCCTAAAACGTAAGCTATTTTCAATTGTTCCTCCGAAACATAAATTAACTTTGCTATGAAAGTAAGGTTAATTATAGGTAAATTTTCTACTTACGGCGGTGCTGAAGCGGTAGCTTTTAGGTTTGCCCGATTTCTTCAAAGTCAGGGATTGTTAAAGGAAGTAGTTTGTGGAAGGAATGAAATAGAAGAATTTCCCGGTAAGGTTGTTTCTTTGGGGATGTTGAAACCGGGAAGGTTTTTAAAGACTTTTTCTTTTAATCTTAGAGTTAATCGTTATCTATCTCTGGTTGATAATCAGAACGTGGTTAACTTTTCGTTTGCCAAAGTTGAAAATGTTGATGTTTACAGGAATGGAGGAGGAACCCATTTGGGTTTTTTAAAGGAATCTATAAAGGCTTATTCAGGTTTTGAAGGGTTGAGGAAGCGAATAACCAGATTTTTAAATCCTGTTAATCATTTTAATCCGAGGTTGGAGGGGGGGATTTTTTCGTCTGTTAAAAAGATAATAGCCGTTTCGGAGAAAGTTAAAGAGGAGATTGTTAGATTTTATGGGAAAAAATTGGAGAGGAAGATAGAGATTATTCCTAACGGAATTGATGTAAAGCGGTTTTCGCCGGAGATTAAAGGTAAATTAAGGAAAGAAGAACGAAAAAGACTTAAGTATGGGAAAAATGATTTCGTTCTTGGTTTTGCTTCGAGTAACTTTAAATTGAAGGGATTACCTATTTTAATAGAAGTTCTATCGGATTTACCTGATAACTTTAAACTGTTGGTTGCTGGAGGTAGAAATTCCAAAAAGTATGAGGCTTTAGCAGAGAGGATAGGGGTAATTCAAAGAGTTAAATTTTTGGGAAAAGTTAGGGAAATGGAACGGTTTTATGCTGCTATAGACTGTTTGGTTCATCCGTCGTTTTACGATACGTTCGGTAACGTGGTTGCAGAAGCTTTATCTATGGAGGTTCCTGTTGTTGTTTCAAATAATACAGGTGCTAAAGATTTGGTTGTTAATGGCAAGGTAGGTTACGTAGTGAACGTTGATAGGAGCGAGATTTTGAAAGCTATCTTAAGAGTATTTGAACTTAATCCTGATTTTTCCTGTGTTAAATTGATGAGCGATGAAGAAGTTTTTAGAAGATATGTCTCTTTGGCTGAAAGTGTTTTGGAGGGAAGAGTTGAGAAAACCTGAAATTCTTTCACCGGCTGGAAATCTTGAAAAGTTGAAGTTTGCGATTGAATACGGAGCAGATGCAGTATATTTGGGGGGAAAGCTTTTTAACTTGAGGGAGAGAGCTGGTAATTTTTCTGTTGAAGAGATGGCGGAAGGTATAGAATATGCCCATTTGAGAGGGAAGAGAGTTTACGTTACTCTTAACGCTTTTGCCAGAAATAGGGATTTTGAAGAGTTAAAGTCTTACGTTAAAGAGATTGCTCTTTTAAAGCCTGACGCTCTTATCGTTTCTGATTTAGGCGTTCTTTCTCTTGTGAGAGAAATTGCTCCTGAGCTGGATATTCATATCAGCACGCAGGCTAACGTTACCAATTACAAAGTAGTAGAAATTTTAAAGGATTTAGCCGTTAAAAGGGTTGTTTTGGCGCGAGAGTTGTCTATTCCTGAAATTGCAGAGATTAAGGAGAAGGTTCCTGATGTTGAGTTAGAAGTTTTTGTCCACGGTGCTATGTGTATGGCTTATTCAGGGAGATGTCTTTTATCGGACTACCTTGCCTATAGGGCAAGCAATAAAGGAGCTTGTTCTCAAAGCTGTAGATGGAAATACTACATTGTTGAGGAGAAAAGACCTGGAGAACTTTACGAAATAGAAGAAGACGGTAAGGGCACTTACATATTTAACTCAAAGGATTTGTGTGCTCTTCCTGTTTTACCTGAGCTTGTAAGAGCCGGTGTTGATTCTTTTAAGATAGAGGGAAGAGTAAAAAGTGCCTATTACGTTGCTGTCGTTACGGATGTTTACAGGAAAGCTGTTGACCTCTTGTTTGAGTCACCTCAGGAATTTGAAGATTTCCTTCCCTTTTTGATGGGAGAGCTCAAAAAAGTTAGTCACCGTCCCTATACTTTGGGATTTTTGGTTCCCGAGAATGAAGAAATAAAACAGCACTACGAATCCAGTTCCTACATAAGGGATTATCAGTTTTTGGCTTTTTACAACGGAAGAAGCTGGACTGTAAGAAATCGGTTTTCTGTCGGGGAAGAGGTGGAACTTTTCTCTCCTGGGGCAAAAGTTCAGAAGACTAAAGTGAAGGCGATATTGCTTCAAGATAGTGCTGAGTCTATTGAGGAAGTTCATCCTAATTACGAGGTAAACATTTCTTTTGCAGAACCTGTAAGAGTTACTCCTTATACTATTTTGAGGAAAAAGAAAAGTTAAAGAGGAAGGTGTTTTACCACCTTCCCCAGCCGCCACCTCTGCCAAATCCACGGCGCCAACCAAAACCACCTCTTCTCCAGCCTCTGCAAAATCCTCCCCACCAACCTCTACTACCTGCGGGAGCGTCTACCCTTACTATGTTTTCGCTTCCGCATTTTGGACATTTGAGCATCCATCTTGGTTTTCCAAAGGGTTCTTCAAATTCGTGCCCGCAGTCGAGACACTTGAACTTCCTTTTAGGTATTACTTCCATTGTTAGCACCTCCTAATTGAGTTATTTCTCAATTTAGTTAACAATTAAACATTTGTCAACTTTTGACCTTCACTTTTTCCTATTTTTTCTTTATACTGGAATTAAACCACCGGAAAGGAGGGGATTATGGTAATCCAGATTGAGCCGAAAGAGGTAGATTACGATACTTTAGCCTTAAGAGTTTTCCTTAAAGCTCTTGAAATCATAGGCGGTCCGAGAAAGCTGTTTGAGTATAGAAATCTTACGTGGATACCGAGTTTGATGGAAGCTGCTTATGCGATTGTTCTGAAAGAAGAAGGAATGAAAACTGAAGATGAAATAGCGGAGTTTATAGGCATTACCAAGCAAACTGTAAGGAACATGCTTTCTGCTGACCCTGAGCTTGTTCTAATGAAGCTTCAAGGAGAGCTTGAGAGTAAAGATGTAAAAGTTCATACTGCCGGTGGGTTAGCAAAGCTTGCTTATGAAGAAGTTAAAAAAGGTAATGACTACGTTCCTTTTGTAATGGCTGTTTGCGATACGTTTGTTAACAAAGTTTTGGGCATAGCTTGGCCCGTAGAAGTTTTAACGGCTATAAAAGGTATGTGTTTTCCAATTGAAGAATCCCAAAAAGAGGAGCTTGCAAGCCGTCTTGCAGGAATTAGGGTAAAAGACATTCCGGCAACTGCTCTTGTTGAAAAGCTTGAATTTCCCATAAAAAATCCTGCTGACCTTCTCCACAAACTGTCGAAAGCAGCGGGTTAGGGAGAGCAGATGCAAACTTTAGATGAACAGAAATTATGGGAATTCATTTCCCAAAAGTTCAATTTGCCTTTGGATTTTTTCAAAAGAGAGAAAGACTGGCAGAAAGCCCTTGTAGAATCTGGAAAGGTAACAGAGGAGCAGTTATTGGCTGTTCTGTCTGAATTTTTTGACGTTCCCTACGTTGACTTAAGAGAGGTTAATATACCTGAGGAGCTGGTAAAAATAATTCCACGGGACACAGCGGAAAAAACTTTAATTGTTCCCTTTGCCCGTTCTGGTCCTACTCTGAAAGTTGCTATGAAAGACCCTTCCGATGTTCAGGTTAGAGAAAAAATAAGATTCAACACAGGTTACAGGATTCAGCCGTTTGTTGCTCTTGATTTCAGAATAAAGGAGAAGCTTGAGGAGATTTACGGAAAAGCAGAAGAGGAATTCTTTTCACGGATAACCCAAGAAATATTCCAAGAATCTCCCAAAGAAGAGATTCCTGAGCTACAGGACGTTATTTCTAAGTCGCAGGTTCTTTCTCTTGACGATTTGAAGCAGTTAGCCACGCAAGCTCCCGTTGTTAAGTTGGTAAACGCCATTATACTGGAAGCTTTAAAAAGGGGGGCTTCAGACATTCACGTAGAACCGTTTGAAAAGGAGCTTCGAATTAGATACAGGATAGATGGTGTTCTTCACGTTGTCGCAAGATATCAACCGGAAATAAAGGATGCCGTTGTTGCCCGTTTCAAAGTTTTGAGCAATATGGACATAGCAGAGAAGCGTTTGCCCCAGGACGGTAGAATGAGGGCGCGCTTTAAGGGAAGGGATATCGACTTCAGAGTTTCCACCGTTCCGACGATTTACGGAGAAAAGGTTGTTCTTAGGATACTGGATAAAGGTGGTTTAAAACTTGACTTATCCGAGTTGGGACTTGAAGACAGAGAATATGAGCTGCTGAAAAAGGCAATTTTCTCTCCTTACGGTATGGTGCTTGTGACCGGTCCTACTGGTTCTGGTAAAACGACTACTCTTTACTCTTCGCTTTTAACTGTTAACACTCCAGAAGTTAACATAATGACCGTTGAAGACCCTGTAGAATACAACCTCTACGGAATAAATCAGGTTCAAGTTAAACCTGAAATAGGTTTGACGTTTGCAAGAGCTTTGAGAGCTTTCTTAAGACAAGACCCGGACATTATAATGGTTGGAGAGATAAGAGATACAGAAACTGCAGAAATAGCTATTGAGGCAGCACTTACAGGACACCTCGTTTTTTCTACCCTTCACACCAATGATGCTCCCAGCACTGTTACCCGTTTGATTGATATGGGGATTGAGAACTTTTTAGTTTCTTCTTCTATTATTCTGGTCATAGCTCAAAGGCTTGCAAGGCGGATATGTCCATACTGTAAGGAAGAATTTGCTTATCCTAAAGAAGTTTTGAAGGAGGTAGGCTTTTCTGATGAAGAGATTTTGAGCTTAAAAACTTACCGTGGTAAGGGTTGTGAAAAATGCGATTATACAGGATATAAAGGAAGAGTGGCTCTTTATGAAGTTATGGAGATGGTTTCTGAAATAAGAGATGCTGTAGTCAAGGGGAAAAATGCTGATGAGATTAGAAAGTTAGCTGTAAAGCACGGTATGAGAACCTTGAGAGAAGTGGGTAAAATAAAAGTATCTAAAGGAGTAACGACTCCGGAAGAAGTTTTAAGGGTTACGAGGAGATACTGATGAAAGGATTAGCCGGTAAAAGGAAGTTGTTGAGGATTTTTATAAGCTCTGAAGATAAGTTTGAGGGAAAACCTTTGTGGGAGTACCTGTTAAAGCTTGTTAAAGAGAGGGGACTTGCTGGAGCTACAGTTTTTAAAGCTTCTGCTGGAATAGGGGCCCATTCTGAACTTAAAACTTTTACTGTTTGGAGGTTATCACAGGATTTACCAGTTGTTGTAGAAATAATAGATAGAGAGGAAAAGATAGAGGAGTTTATAAAAGTGATAGATGAAGTAATTGATGAAGGGCTTGTTGTTCTTCAGGATGTTGAAGTTATAGCTTACAGGCACAGGAGCAGCTGATGATAAGAATAGGAACTGTGGAGTTAGGAAGAAAACCGGTTATTATTCTTTCTTTGGATAGTGGAGAAGAAGAAAAACTTGACTACGCGAGGAGGTTAGGAGCAAAACTGATAGAAGTTAGAGGGGATTTAATTCTGGCTAAAGGTTTCACTTTATCTGGATTAAAGGAAATACTTGATTTAATCGGTGATTACGGCTTTTATTCCGTTTTGACTTTGCGCCCTGAGTGGGAGAGAGGTAAGCTTAACTGCACAGAGAAAGAACGTTTGCAGTTGTTTGAGAAATTTATCAACCATCCTGCTGTTGGTGCGGTGGATGTTGAATTGAGAGCTTCAATTCTTCCCAAAGTGCGAGAAATTGTTAGGAAAGAAAGGAAAGTTCTTATCGTTTCTTATCACGACTTTGAGGGAACTCCTCCTGAAAATGAAATTAAAGGGCTGTTTGAAAGAGCGATTGAATCGGGAGCCGATATAGTAAAGCTTGCTTTTTATGGTAATTCTTTGGGGGACGTTTCGAGAGTATGTTGTGTTATGAATACTATAAACTATCCCAAGATTTTCATGGTTATGGGAGCTTTAGGTAAAATGACGAGAGTGGTTGGATTTCACTTTGGTTCTCTTATGACTTACACCTTTGTAGGAAAACCCGTTGCACCTGGGCAGATACCGTTAGAAGAGTTGTCTGAACTTTTGTCTCGTTTTTATTAGGTGCTATAATTTTTAACATGGATGTGAACGTTT
>JAMOPR010000200.1 GCA_027064485.1 Desulfurobacteriaceae bacterium
AACTTGACGTTTTAGATGAGTTTTCGGAAATAAAGGTTTGTGTTGGCTATGAACTTGACGGTAAAGCGTTAGATTCATTCCCTTCAACGGCTAAAGAGCTTTCAAAAGTTAAGCCGATTTATGAGACACTTCCGGGCTGGAAGGAAAAAACTACTCACATAACCAAATTTGAAGACTTACCTAACAATGCAAAGAGGTTTATAGAATTTATAGCTGACTACCTCGAAGTCGAAATACCCATGATTTCTACAGGTCCCCAAAGAAACGAAACGATAGAGATTTGCAAAATCTGGTAGTAAGTGATAAATTTGCCTCTCGCAGTCTTTCTATTTGCAGGAGGTAGAAATGGCAAGGTGCGAAATATGTGGTAAAACAACTATCTTCATTAACAAAGTGAGTCACTCTCACAGAGTAACGAGCAAAAGACAGAAGGCAAACCTTCAAAAAGTAAGAGCCATTGTTAATGGAGAAAAGAAGAGAATCTGGGTATGCACTAAATGCCTCAAGGCAGGCAAGGTTCAAAAAGCTATATAAGGGGGAACTCTTCTCTCTCCCCCTTACTACGCTAAAGAGTTAAGTATACTTACAACTTCTTTCCCGACTAAATTTACGCTTGAACTATTAATTCCCTTTGCCAGATACCTTATAAAACCATATCTATCTATTATCACCAGAGAGGGAACTTCTAACTTATCAAGTTTGTTCTTAAACTGTTTATAAACATAACTGTCTGCCGCCAAATGTATCCTTTCCAATTTCATTTCCTTTTTAAACCTTTTAAGAACTGCAAAATCAGCATCGTTAACATCAATAACAATTACTTCTGTATCCTTCTCTTTACGAACAACCTGCTTCAATTGGTATATAAGAGATTCCGATATTGGGGAATAAATGTTACTAACAAAAGCAATTACTACTTTCTTCCCATTCAAATTCGATAAAGAAATCTTATTCAAGGTTGCCGTTCTTACTGTAAAGTCCGGAGACAGCAATTTATGAATTTCAACTTTATAAGGTTTCATATTTTTCTTCTTAGGTGCTATTTTCGGAACAGGAACGTTTTTAGGCATCTCCTTCTTTTTAGGCAAATGTTTCGGAATAAGGATATACCAATCTGCCTGCGCTGTCGCAAAAGAAAACAACAAAATCAAAGTAACCAATCTCACGATACCCAAGATTTAAGAACCTCCTCAGGTTTTTTACTTCTCATTAACGTCTCTCCTATTAGAAAGGCATCAACGCCTGCGTTTCTCAACTTGATTATATCTTCTTTTCCTTTGATTCCGCTTTCGCTTACAAGTATCTTATTTTCAGACTTTATAAGCGGCAGAAGCCTTAAAGTTGTTTCGAGCGAAACGTTAAACGTTTTCAAGTCTCTGTTGTTTACGCCGATTATTTCAGCCCCACACTTTAGAGCTTTTTCTACCTCTTCTTCTGAGTGAGTTTCTACTAAAGGTTCCATTCCTAATTCTCTTCCTAAATCTATGAAGTCCTTCAACTGGCTTTCGTTTAATATTGCAGCAATCAGTAGGAAAGAAGAAGCGCCTAAAGCTTTTGCGCCGTAAATTTGGAATTCATCTATAACAAAGTCCTTTCTTAAAATGGGAAGGTGCACAACTTCCGCTATTTGACGTAAATAGAGAGGAGAACCTTGGAAAAATTTTTTGTCTGTTAAAACAGATATCGCTTTCGCTCCTCCCTTTTCATAGCTTTTAGCTATTTTCACTGGGTCAAAATCTTCTCTTATCACTCCTTTAGAAGGTGAAGCTTTTTTAACTTCAGCTATGATGTTTATTCCTTCTCCAGAGAGAGCTTTTTTAAAGTCGTATGAAACCCTTATTTTTTCAGCTT
>JAMOPR010000201.1 GCA_027064485.1 Desulfurobacteriaceae bacterium
TTCAACCTTACAACGTTGAGGCCCGCCTTAACCATCTTAGTAAGAGTTTCCTCATTCGAAGAGGCAGGCCCTAAAGTAGCAACGATTTTAGTTCTCTTTTTCATCTTCTCCCTCTTAAACTTTCTCTTTTAGGATAAATTTTGTGCTAATCCTCTCCTTTTCAAAGGGGAGATACAGCGCACGGCGTAAGCCGTTATCTGACTATGTGTCAGTTACGAATAAGCGCTATTGCTTTGCTTTTTCGTGTGAGCGTGATATACTATCTGTATGGGAAAATCAAACTTGAAACCCAATGTAAGAAGAGGGAGAACCTGCGTATATAACTGCAACTACCACATAGTTTTTTCAACCAAATACAGGCGGAAAGTCCTAACTCCCGAAGTGGAAAATTACCTCAAGAGAGTGATAATAGAAACAGGAATAGAAAAAGGTTTTGAAGTAGTGATGGTAGAAGTAGGAGAACAAGACCACGTTCACCTCTTTGTATCAGCACACCCGAAAATAGCTCCTTCATACATAGTAAAGATGGTAAAGGGAATAAGCGCAAGAAAACTGTTTTTAAAGTTTCCAGAGCTTAAAAAGAAACTGTGGAAAGGACATTTGTGGAATCCGTCTTACTATATAGAAACAATAGGTTCAATTTCTGAGGATGTGATACGCAAATATTTAGAGAACCAGAAGAGGAAATAGATGCTCTACGTTTACAGATTCAGGCTTTATCCTACGAAAGAGCAGGTAGAGTTTCTAAACCGCCAGATAGGACACTGCAGGTTTGTATACAATAAGCTCCTTGAGATAGCAAAAGAAAACTACGAGAAAGAAGGTAAGAAGTGGAACTACTACGAATACAAAAAACTACTTCCAAAACTTAAAGGAGAATCCCCGTTTCTCAAAGAAGCAAACAGTCAATCACTTCAAGAAGCGGTAAAGTGGCTTGATAGAGCTTTTAAGAACTTCTTTAAAGGACTTGCAAAATTTCCCAAATTCAAGAGCAAAAAGATAATAAACAGCATATCAATACCACAACACTTCCGCATAGAGGGAAACAAAATCAAAATACCGAAACTCAAAACACCGATAAAGTTCAAAAAGCACAGGAAGATAGAAGGAAAAGTAAGGAGCGTTTCCATAACAAAACTTCCATCGGGTAAGTTCTATCTCAACGTTCTCGTTGACAGGGAAATAGAACCACTTCCGAAAACGGAGAATGTAGTAGCGATAGATGTAGGACTTACCCACTTCTGCACCTTATCAACGGGAGAGAAAATAGAAAACCCAAGACACTTACTAAAAACAGAAGAGAAACTCCAAAAGCTCCAGAGGAAGCTGTCAAGGAAGGTAAAAGGGAGCAAGAAATATCTCAAGCTCCAAAGGAGGATAGCAAAGCTACACGAAAAGGTAGTAAATCAGAGGAACAATTTTCTCCATAAACTAAGCAAGAGGATAATCGGCGATAACCAAGCCGTGATAGTAGAGGACTTAAACGTCAAGGGACTACTCAAAAACAGCAACCTCTCCAAACACATAGCAGACGCAAGCTGGAGGAGGTTCATCTCTTATCTGGAGTATAAAGCAAAACTCTACGGTAGGAAGCTCATCAAGGTAAACCTGTTTTATCCCTCATCAAAACTCTGCTCTGTGTGTGGATACAAGAACGAGAACCTCAAGTTGTCTGATAGAAAGTGGAAGTGTCCTAATTGTGGAATGGAACATGATAGGGACTACAACGCAACCCTTAACCTCTTAAAGGAAGGACTGAAACAGTTAAAGGGGTCGCTCACCATACGAGCGGTAGGGTTGGAACGACCCGAACTTACGCCCGTGGAGAGTGCGGTTGCACTCGTTGAA
>JAMOPR010000202.1 GCA_027064485.1 Desulfurobacteriaceae bacterium
ACTCAAACAGAAAAAGAAGCAAGAGCATTAAGAAGAAAAATCCACAAACTCCGCCAAGAGATAAAAGACTTAATTAAAAGGCAAGAACTGGTCAGAGAAGGCAGGAAGCGTAAAGGATTTAAAACCGTTTCTATTGTAGGTTACACAAATGCCGGAAAATCCACCCTCCTCCGCTCCCTCACTCGCAAAGATGTTTTCATAAAAGACATGCCCTTCGCCACGTTAGACGTCAAAACCGGTTCCCTCTTTTTAGACGGCGAAAAGGTCCTCATCTCAGACACGGTAGGATTCATAAAAAACCTGCCCCACGAACTTGTAGCTTCATTCCACGCAACCCTTTCAGAAGTAAAAGAAGCAGACCTCCTATTAATCGTCTTTGACGTTTCATCGGAAAAAATCGAAGAAGAGCTAAAGTCCGTCAAAGCCGTTCTAAAAAAACTAAACAGCTGGGATAAGCCCAAAATCTTCGTTGCAAACAAAATAGACAAGGTTGAAAACTTTGACCTGGAAGCTTTAAGAGAAAAAACAGCAGGAATAATTCCAGAAGATTCACCGCTTGTGTGTATCTCTGCTTTAAAGAAGAAAGGGCTTGATGAGTTAAAAAGAAAAATTAAAGAGATGCTATTTTCTTCAGACGAAAAATAAGCTCCTCGCAGCTTTTGCTCCTCATTACAAGGTCGTTAAGGCGCGCCTTTCCTCTTATTCCTTTAAATATCTGGCTTATCTGCGCCTTTATAACTTTGCAGGCTCTTTCTCTCTCAAAGTATTCCCACATCATTTCAAGCTCTTTCAAAACAAACTCTACTCTCTCTTTTAACCCAACTTCCAAATCCCTTTTCTCCCTATACTCCCTAAAAATCCAGGGGTTAGAAACGGCAGCCCTGCCTATCATCACGCCATTACAACCGGTTTCTTCAAACTTCTGCTCAATCTCACGCCAATTTCTTACATCTCCACTGCCTATTACAGGCACGCTGCCGGCAATTTTCTTTAAATCCCTCACCCTATTCCAATTTGCAGTGCCGGAAAAACCGTCAACGGCACGCCTCGGGTGGAGGGCAATAGCAGAAACGCCAGCGCTTAAAAGCTCTTCAGCTATCTCCTCCAACGTATCTTCGTAAAAACCCAACCTGATTTTCGCAGTAACTGGAACGCCCAAAGGCTTTAAAGCTTTTACTGTTTCTCTAACTATCTCCCCCATAACTTTCGGAAACTGCAAGAGATAACCGGCAGCCTTGGCTTTTAAAACTTTTTTAACCGAACAGCCGAAGTTAATGTCTATCGCTTCCGGCTTATATTCTTTGGCTATTCTGAAAGACGCCTCCGCTATCTCTTCAGCGTTTCTACCGTAAACTTGAAGGTGTATCGGTCTTTCCTCGTCAACAAAATAGATAAGTTCCCTTTCTTCCCCTTTAAATACTATTCCCGTTGCGTTCATAAGCTCTGAATAAACTCTGTCAGCACCAAGCTTTTTGCAGAGCCTCCTGAAAGCAGAGTGAGTGTAGCCCGCCATGGGAGCAAGAATGACTTCTCTCTCTATCTTCAAACCGCCAACCTCAATCCAAGGTTTTTGGCAAAAGAGTAAACCTCTTCAAACTCCTCCTTTGTAACGCGCCTGCAAATTTCTGGGTAATCGCAAGCTTTGTAGGCTGGAAAGTATTGTTCCATAACGTTAACGTAAGTTTCAGCGCCTAAATTGTCCCTTATCCAGAGCAAAATCTCTTTGCTGTCTTCTGTCCAGCCGGGCATTACCAAGTGTCTTATCATTAGCCCTTTTTCTGCCAGCCCATATTCGTTAACCTTTAAATGTCCAACTTGATTAAACATTTCAAGAACAGCTTCTTTAA
>JAMOPR010000203.1 GCA_027064485.1 Desulfurobacteriaceae bacterium
TGGAACGGGCAAAACTACAGTTCTTATGGCCGTAATAGCTTCAACCTTAACAGATAGAGCCCTTAAAATAGCAAAAGGAGAAGGAGATTTCCCAACAATTATCCTTGTATCATCAACAGCTAACAAAGCAGTTGAAAACGCTGCAAGGGAATTCCAATCGGAAAAAGGTATTCCAGAGGACTTTAAAGACATTCCATTATACTTTGAAGGGAAAGGTTTTTACTTTAAGGGAGGAAAAAGGAAAAATATAGAGGCTTCCCTTTCACGAGTTGAAGAGTTAATTAAAATTTTAGAGGAAACTGTATTTAATCCTACCAGCCATGAAGAAGCACGAAGGGAATTTCTATACCAATATAAGCGGTTAGAAGGAATAAAAGAAAACATTGAAACTTTAATAGCAAAACAGCAAGAACTCAAAAAATTAGAAGAAAATCTAAAAAAAATTAGACAGGAAATAAAGAATGTATCCAATCAGATCAACTGGAACGGTAAGGAAAGTGAACTCAAGGAAGTAGAAAAGTGGATAGAAAAAGTTCTAGAGGAGAAGCAAGAGGTCCATTTTCTAAAAACTTTAAGTAGTCAAGACCTTTATCGACAAACGATTGACCTTAAACTGGCTCTTCAAAACCAAAACATCATTGATAAACTAATTGAACTTTTCACAGGTAGAAAGAAAAAGCTCTTAGCCAAGTTCCTAGAAACAAATAGAGCTATACTTGAAAAAATCAATTTTGACTTTACCTTAGAACTAAACAAAGCTCTTAAAGAATTAAGCCGATTAGAACAACTAATTACTAAAGCTAGAACTCTGCTTGAAGAAAAACCCACATTCCTAGAACTTTCTCAACTACATTACTGGCGGAAACTTATACTATTAAACGAAGAAAAACTCTCTTTAAAGAAAAAATTTACGGAAACCACAAAGAATTTGGAGAGAATCAAGGTTGACTTAGGTTTAACAAAACTTAAGGAGCAGGATACAGAATTCCTTACCCTATGGAATGAAATAACTGTTAAAGAAAACAGGGAACTCTTTATAAAGGGAACTCAACTTCTTTATTTTGAAATTTTAAAGAGAAAAAATGAGATAATAAATACTCTAGAGATATTTAAGCTCTTAATGAATAGAGATAACAGGAAAGCTGTAGAAGAAATAAGAAAAATAGGAATTGAAAACTTTTTTAGACTCTTATCTCTAGTATATCCAGTTCATTTTTCAAGCCTTCACTCCTCTCCCTACCTATTTATTGGAATATTAAAACTTCTAAAAGAATATCCTGACTTTAAACCTCTACATCTTCTTTACATTGACGAAGCAGCAATGGCCCTACCCCACTTAAGCTATCCCGTTCTTTATTTCTCTGAAAAATCAATAGCAGTAGGAGACCCTCTGCAGCTAGAACCTGTAGTATCAGTACCTGATGCAGAAATTGAAAAGTTTCATCACAAATCTTATTCTGACAACCCAGAAATAATAGACAGATTCTCACCAACTAAAACTTCAACTTATCACAGAAGCGCTAGATGTAAAACCGGAAAATATAACGACATTGGTATGGCCTGTTTCCTTGATACCCATCGAAGGTGCCAGAAGCCAATTGCAGAACTTTTTAAAGAAGTTGCAGGTTATCAAATGCTCAATATAGCAACACCGAAACTTAAAGGGAAAGACCTTGAGAAGCTCCAAAAAGCTTGGAAAGGTTTTCATCTTGGTTTTATAAATGTCCCAAAAGGGGAAAGAGTAGAGAAGAATACAAATTTAACAGAAGCTAAAGTAATTAAGGAGCTTGTAAAACGTCTCCAGAAGGCTGGCTATGATAAAAGTGAAATAATAGTCATAACT
>JAMOPR010000204.1 GCA_027064485.1 Desulfurobacteriaceae bacterium
ATCAGGCAACCTTATTTTTATCATCTCTACCTCTCATAATCCTCTTTTGAGTGAGCAATTTTACTACTTTTGTTTATCTGCAAGCCCGTTCTTTAAAATAAAGTCAGCGTTGATGTCTTCACTGATAATTGTCCCATTGGAAAGTAACGTGTAATTCTTTTTGTCTGGTGCAAGTCTTTCATAAAGTAGCACCCTTTCCGCAAGGTCTTTAAAGATAGGGACAGCAATTTTACTCGCCCACAGCATATTTTTCGGCACCTTAGGTTCGTTAACGGTTACAGCTAAAACGTATTCAGGATTGGTCATGGGAAAAGCGCCAACAAAAGAAGCAGTTATCTTACTCTTGTTGTAAGCTCTTATTTTAGGGTCATAAACCAGCGCAGTTCCTGTTTTCCCACCTATGTAGAAATTTTTCATTTTCGTAGCAGTGCCCGTTCCTCCTTCAACCACCATTGTAAGAACCCTTCTCATCGTTTTTGAAACCTTTTCCGGAATAATACGCTTCTTTTCAATCGGAAACTTTTTAACAACGTTCCACTTATCATCAACAACTTCTTTCAAAATCCTTGGTTTAACGTAGTAACCGCCATTTACCAAAGCCGCATAAGCAGCAGCCAATTGAAGGGTTGTAACAGATATAAAGTGTCCAAAAGCAATTGTTGCAAATTCAACATCTCTCCACTTATGCCAATCTTTCAACAAACCTGGGCTTTCTCCGGGAAGCATTATTCCCGTTTTATTTCCAAAACCAAAGAGTTTTAAGTATTTATAAAGTTTTTCTTTACCCAACTTCTGAGCAATTTTTATTATTCCTACGTTATCTGAATACTCTATAACTTCCCAGGCTCTTATCCTGACATCTTTACCGTGAAATTCGTTGTGAAAGGTTTTATCTCCAACTTTATAGTCAGCAGGACACGATATAACTGAATTGACATTTACTACACCTTCTGAAAGTGCCGCCGCTAAAGTTATAGGTTTCATAACAGAGCCAGGTTCATAAGGCTCAGTTATAAAACGGGGATTGAGGAGAGACAGGAATTTTTTTGTCTTTTTCTTTCCGTAAACGTAAAAAGGATAAGACGCTGCTGCTAAAACATCACCGGTATGGACATCTAAAAGAACCGCATTTATAAACTTAGGATGCCATCTTTCTCCGTATTCTTTTATGGTTTTTTCAAAAATATACTGAAGATTCCCATCTATCGTTGTAGCAACATTGTTTCCTTTCTGTTTTGAGAGGAACTTTACTGCATTTTCGCCGAGATAAACTTTACCTCTGGCATCTTTTTCTCCTTCAAGAACGACAGTGTTACCGGCAATGATTTTCTTTTTTTCTAACAGATATTCAAGCCCGGAAAGACCTTCTCCTTCATTGTTGGTTATTCCAACAACTTCTGAAGCAACAGAGTAAGGGTAAACTCTTTTATACTCGGTTACATAGCCTATAAGGTCAGGATACCTCTTTTCAAAACGGTTTTCTCCTGAAAGAGTGTAGTAGATATTTAATGCGAGCGAAATAGCCCTTGAAATATCGGAAACGCTGCAGTTTATACCTTTTTTGAGCCAAACGAAGGGGATTTTCTTTTTTTTGCCGTTAATTTTTACAACAATATACTTTTTTTTGAAAGCAGAATCGATATCCAACGGAGTAACGGTGGAAGAAAGGGGGGAGAGGAGGGGGAGGATTTTTTCTACAGATAAACCTTTCAATTTAGCATATTCTGAAATAACCCCTTCATCTCCAGCAATTATCTTCTCAAATAGCAACGGCTTTTTAATCTCCGGAGGACGGATATAAATAGAAATTGCCTTTTCACTTACCGCTAACGGCGTAAAACT
>JAMOPR010000205.1 GCA_027064485.1 Desulfurobacteriaceae bacterium
GTTTATGTCTTTAACGAATACCGTTTCAAGCCAAACTTCGCCGGATGTGGCATCCATCAGTTTCTTAATTCCTTCCACAATTTTTTCCAAAGTCAGCCCTTTTACGGGTCTGTTCAGCTTTTTGAAAGTTTCTTCACAGCCGGCGTCAAGGGACGGCAGAACAACGTTTAGGTCTTTAATTTCTTCGATTACCTTGACTTCGTGCAGGAGGGAAGAATTTGTAAGAAGCGCCAACGGATAGTTGTAGTTGCTCTTCAACCAGCTTACGAGTTCCCCCAGCTTAGAATAAAGGGTGGGTTCTCCGTAACCAGAAAAGGTTATATAGTCAAGCTCCGGGTTAAATGAGAGGTATTCTTCCAGTTCCGATTTAACGGCTTCGAAAGGAACGTATTCCGCCCTTTTTAACGTCTTTTCCGACGTTTTTCCCACTTCACAGTAGAGGCAGTCCATGCTGCATACTTTATACGGCACTAAATCTACTCCTAAAGAGATACCCAACCTGCGGGAGAAAACGGGACCGAAGATATATTTCATCAATCACCTCGCTGAAGCTAAAGGATAAGTATAATTATACCCGCAAATTTCGAAAAAGCGGTGAGGGGAAAAATGTCTGAACAGGTTCGTGAACACTGGGGAACGAGAATTGGTCTTATTTTGGCTATGGCTGGTAACGCTGTGGGTTTGGGTAACTTTTTGAGGTTTCCCACCCAAGCTGCGGACAACGGCGGTGGCGCTTTCATGATTCCCTACATGATAGCCATGCTTTTAATTGCCATACCTTTAATGTGGACGGAATGGGCAATAGGTAGGTATGGAGGAAGTAAGGGACACGGAACGACTCCTGCTATTTTCTACCTTTTGTGGAAGCATCCATTGGCTAAATACATCGGCGCTATAGGTTTGTTCGTTCCATTTATCGTTCTCTGTTACTACATATACATTGAATCTTGGACTTTGGGATATTCTGTCTACTCTCTTTTGGGACTTCTTCCCCATCCAGACCCATCCATTTCTCAGGACCAGTTTTTGAAGCCGTTTGCTGACTTCTTAAAGCACTATACTCAGCCTTCAATTGCCGCTTACGCTTTTTTTCTCATAACCGTTGTTTTTAATTCTTACATTCTCTACAAAGGGGTAAGCGGTGGTATAGAGAAGTTTGCGAAGATAGCGATGCCGACGCTGTTTGTTTTGGCTTTTGTTTTAATGATAAGAGTAATACTGCTTGAAACTCCCAACGGAACGGCTGTTCAAGGATTGGACTTTTTGTGGCATCCTGATTTCTCTCAACTGTTGAACCCTAAGGTGTGGCTGGCTGCGGCAGGTCAGGTGTTCTTTACGCTTTCTTTGGGTTTTGGTGCGATTATTACCTATGCTTCTTACATAAAGGAAAATGATGATATAGTAGCCTCTGGGCTTTCTGCTGCTTCTTTGAACGAGTTGGCTGAAGTTATTTTAGGAGGGTCTATAGCCATACCAGCAGCGGTGGCTTTCTTCGGTGTTATGAACGCTAAAGCTGTGGCAGAAAGCGGTGCTTTTAATTTGGCTTTTGTCAGCTTACCTGCAATATTCTCAAACCTTGCAGCGGGAAATCTGATAGGTTTTGTGTGGTTTTTCCTGCTGTTCTTTGCCGGTGCAACTTCTTCAGTTGCCATAGCTATGCCGGTGGTTGCCTTCCTTGAAGATGAATTTGGATTGAAAAGGAAAGTGGCGGTAACTGCAACAGTGATTTTTATGTTTTTAGTGGCACAGATTCCCATATTTATGCCTAAAGCGCTGGATGAAATGGACTTTTGGGCTGGAACGTTTTTTGTCGTGCTTTTCGCCCTTCTTGAAGTAATAGTGTTCTTCTGGTTGTTTAAGCCGGAACTTGCTTGGGAAGAGATAAACAGAGGAGGTTTGTTCAAGGTTCCCAAAATATACTTTTACGTTCTCCGCTACGTTACGCCGGTGTTGCTTTTTGTCATTCTTTCAACGTGGACGGTAACTGTGCTTCCTTCTAAATTGCTTGTTACAGATGTTCAGGTATGGGTGGCAAGGTTTGTAATGATTTTAACGTTTATAGTGCTGTTCTTTTTGGTTTACATTAGTAGTAGGAGGAATGAAAAGGTTAGTTAAAGAGGAGTTGGATAATGAAAGGAAGTTCTCTGCTTTTTATGGTTTTATCGTGGATGTTGATTTTCGGGTTTGTTGTTTTCTGTTTTACAGTTATATTAAGAGAGGGAGAGCAGCGCTCCAAAGGTAATAACAGGGAAGAGGCTTTTGAATTTGAGGATGAGGAAATTACTTAAATGATAAGGCTTCGGGGGTTAAGGCTCGAAAATTTCCTTTCCCACAAGGAAACAGAAATTAATTTTTCCGACGAAACTTACGTAATTTTGGGAGAAAATGCTTCCGGAAAAACGTCTATATTGAGGGGGATTTTCTTTTCTATTTTCGGCAAAGATTTCGTTGTTGATAAGCAAGAAAAGTTAGTTAACAAAAGCGCTGCAAGGTTTTCTACGGACGTTAGGTTTGTTTACAGGGGCAGGGAAATTGAGGTAAGGAGGGGATTTTCCCTATATACAAAAAGGAGTTCGGCAGAGCTTTTTGTGGACGGAAGATTGGCGGCATCTGGTGTTAGGGAGGTTAAGAAGTTTATAGAGGAAGTGCTTAATCTTGACCCCCATATTTTCAGAAATACGGTTTACGTTCCTCAGGGAGAGATTCTTTCTTTGTTTGACCTGCAAAAGAAGGAAAAAAGGCAGATTTTAAATAGGTTGTTGGGATTGGACGAAATTGGAGAAACGTTTGAAAGAGTGAAAAAGTTCTTTCGTGTGCTGGAATCTTTTAGAAACGTTCTGTTACAAGAGGAGGAAAATTTTCAGCTTTTAAAAAAGGAGTTGGATGAAACTAAACTAAAGATTAAGGAAAAAGAAAGAAAACTGACGGAAATTTTAGGAATTTTGAAGGAAGAAAAAGCTTTGTTAGAAAAGCAGGAAGAGATTTTGCAAGGCTTGGAGGAAAAAAGGAGGGCTGCTGCAGTATTGGATTCTGAAATAAAGAGCTGTAGTGAGAGGATAGGAGAAGTAGAAAAGGAGCTTAGAGGTATAAGAAGAAAAATTGAGGAGATAGAGAGGCTGAAAAGAGAGTTGCCTTTCCTTGCGGAGAAGTTGGAGGTGCTTGCTCCTCTACAGCAAATCCGTGAAGTTCTTACGGGTGTTGCAGAAAGGAAGAAAGATTTGGTTGAGAAGAAAAAAACGCTTGAGAGATTGAAAGAGTTAGGTGTAGAGTTAGAAGGTTTGGAAACTTCTATTCCTCAGCTTGATAAACAATTGAAAGATGTGTCTTCCAGGTTGCAGAAATTGATGGCTGTCCTTCCTACTCTTCAGAAAAAGTTAAAAGGTTTGGAAGAAAAGAGAAGAGAGAAGTTGAAGTTAGAAACCCAGCTTTTTTCGGTAGAAAAAGAGTTGAAAGCTGCTGAAGAAAAGTTGAACTTTCTTCAGTCAAAGCCTAAGGTGTCGGAAAGTGAGGTTGTTAAACTAAAAGATGAATTGAGACTTTTAGAGAAGGAAGAAAGTTATAAAGAAGCTAAATTCAGGGAATTCCAGAAACGTTTGGAAGAGCTTAAAAATTTGGAATCAAACGTTTGTCCTGTATGTTTGTCCTCTCTGTCGGAGGAGAGAAGAGAGGAGTTGATAAGGATTTCTTTAGAAGAAGCTGAACAGCTTAAATCTGAATTGGAAGAATTAAAGGAAAAGAGGAAGCGTTTAGAGAGTAAGTTGAAAGAACTTGAAGATGTTCTTTTAAAACAAAAGCAAGAAGAAGCGTTAAAGAAAGAAATTGCGTTGAACGTTGAAAAACTCAGGTTGAAGGAAAAACAGATTAGGGAGGACCTTAAATCGTATTCTGTGGAAGAGAAAGAAATAGAAGATTTGCGTGAACGCGTTGAAGGCGTTCAGGAAGAGGTAGCTTCCTTGAGAGAAAAGAAGAAGTTTCTCGAATCTCAGTTGGAGGAAAAAAAGAGGAAGAGATTGGAAATTAAAAAGTTGGTTGAGCAACAGGATATAGAAGTTCTTGAAAAGGAAGTTAAAACTTTGGAAGAGTTCATACAACAAGCTTTAAATAGGGCAAAAGATATAAAACGGAGTTGGAATCTTGACGTTTCATCTTTGCAGGATGTTAATGCCAAAATTGAAGAGCTGTTGAAACTTAAAGAGAAGAAGAATCGGATGGAAGGGGAAATCCGTTCGCTGCCGGATTTTGAGAGAGCTTTGAAGGAAAAAGAAAAAAATCTGTTGGCGTTAAAAAGTCGCTTAAGTAAACTGAAAAAACAACTGGAAGAGTTGGGCTTTAACGTGAAAGAATATGAAACTATGAAAGAGACGGTAAAGAGAGAAAGAGAAAAGGTAAAGAGTTTGGAAAGGGAAGTTTCAAGGCTTTCTGGTGAAATTTCAACCTATGGGAAAGTAATTGCAGGTAAAGAGGAAAAGTTAAAAGGGGAGAAAAAGCTTACGTTTGAGCTTGCAAGGACGGAAGATACGCTGAGGATTTTAGGGTCGGTTTTAGAAGGGTTGCACCCGGAAAGAGGATTCCTGACAAAGGTTCGTAAGGAGTTATTGCCTGAAGTATCCCACTATTGCACTGAATTCTTTGAGGAGTTCGATTTTGAGTTTGGCGATGTAACCATATCGGAAGACTTGGGCGTAACTGCAAGAGGATTAGGCGGGCAACTAACCTTAAACGAATTTTCAGGCGGACAGCAGATAGCTTTTGCCCTATCCTTAAGGTTTGCTCTTGCAAAATACTTTTCCCAGAGGTTTGACCTGCTAATACTTGATGAACCGACGATTCACCTTGACCAGCAGAGGAGGCAAGCTTTAACAGACCTGCTTCAAAAGTTAAAAATGAAAATCCCCCAAATGATTATCGTTACCCACGACCCAGAGTTGGAGGTGGTGGGAGATGTAGTTGTGAAGGTGGAGAAAGTGGGGGGATTTTCGGAGGTAAAGGTTGAAGCCTGAATTTGCAGTTGTGCTTGTTATATTCGCTTTTCTGCTTTTGGATTTAGGTATTGAGATAAAATCAGAAACCTACACTAAAGAACGCTCAATGGTAAAGGTTTTTCTTTCCCTTATAGGGGCTTTTCTCTTTTTCTCTTTAACGTTTTTTGTTCCAAGGTTTGTATCTAACTTTAAGTCTGTTTGTGTGGTTAAAGACGTTCTGCTTCTTTTTGCATCTTTTTACGTGGTGAGGGCTGTTAACGTTCTTTCGCCGACGAAAGATTTGAAAAGGTTTTTACCTTATGTTGTTTTTGCGTTGGCTTTTTCGCTTCACGTTGCTGTTTTGAACTTAGCATTTTCGGGTGGTGTGAGGATTTTACTGGTTCACCTTATTAGAATACTTATACTACTGGGAATTTTGCAAATACTGCTGCAGTTAGAAAAAAGAGTTCATTCTGCAGTAAGGAAACCGCTTGTTCTCTTAACAGTTTTTTCCCTGATTTTAGTATTCTTGTTGTGGGAAAGTGGAAGGTTATCTCCGGATGTTGCTTTTTTGAAAAAGTTAACCTTTACGCTTTTTGTGACTTCTGTTTATATCTTTGCTTTTGAGAAGATAGATAACTATCTCTCTTTTTTAAAGGAAAAAGCGAAGGCTGATTACAATAGCATAAAGTTTAACGTTCAAGTTTTACTGACTGTGACTTATTTGTTGATTCTTGGAAAAATCCTCCTCACCATTCCCCCATTCAGTTTTTTCTTTAAACGTTTAGAAGAGACTTACCTAATAAACAACGAACTTGTAAAAGTCAGCGTAGGCAATATCGTAGCAAGCGTTGTAACTGCCGTATTTCTTTTTTCTTCCTTGAATGTAGGAAAAAAGCTGATAAAGTTGCTTTTCCCCGAGAACAGGAGGGAGGTTGAAGGTGCTTCTGCAGAAGCCCTTGTATTTAACTTGGGAGTTTTAATCAACGTAATAATTCTGCTCTACACGTTGGGGATAACGTGGAAAGTTTTGTTGCCTGTTGCAGGAACTTTAGGTGTGGGTTTGGGTTTCGGTCTTCAAACGATAATGAACAATTACGTTAGTGGTTTTATCCTAATGTTCAGTAAAAAGCTAAAAGTAGGTGATATTGTTGAGCTGCCATCGATATCGATAACAGCTTTAGGCAAACCGGAAAGCTCTGTTTTCGGAAAGATAGAAAACATTGGCATACTCTCAACCATTGTTAGAACCAACGATGGCGTTGAAATTTCTATACCAAACTCTCAGTTTATAAGTTCGCCGATAGTTAACTTTTCATACAGAGACCCTTTGGTAAGAATTCAGATTCCCATAGGTGTTGCATACTCTTCGGACCCTAAAACTGTTAAAGAGATTCTTCTTTCGGTGGCTAAAGAGGTTAAAGGAGTTAAAAGCTTTCCTCCTCCTTCTGTCTGGTTTGAAGAACTTGGGGACAGTGCA
Source organism: Desulfurobacteriaceae bacterium (assembly GCA_027064485.1). Taxonomy (GTDB): domain Bacteria; phylum Aquificota; class Aquificia; order Desulfurobacteriales; family Desulfurobacteriaceae; genus Desulfurobacterium_B. The sequence goes on from JAMOPR010000205.1 coordinate 6,442, forward strand.
CTCGTTTTTACTACTTTGGTGTGGACAAACGTAAGGCAGAACCTTGGAATTAAAAGCATAATAAGTGATTTTTATTTTAAAGCGTGGTATAAGCTGAAAGAAGCAGGCATAGAAATTCCGTTTCCTCAAAACGACGTATGGTTTAGAAATAGGTTAGAAGTTGAAATTTTAAAGGGAGGTAAACTTGATAAAAGTGATTCTTGAACTGAGTCCAGAGGATTTTTACACCATAGTTGGACATCACGAGGAAAATCTTAAAAAGATAGCCAAAATTCTTAACATTAACGTAGGTTCGCGCGGAAACGAGATAATGATAGAAGGCAGTGCCGAGGGGGAGGAAAAAGCAAAGGAATTTTTCAAAGGGCTGGAAACGCTGATAAGGTCTGGTCACAAAATTACAAAAAGCGATATGGACATGTATATTACCCAGCTTTCAAGTAGAGGAAAAGTGGAAATAGATACAGATAAAGAAATAGTGAAAACATTTAGAGGTAAAAAAATCCTCCCCAAAACTCCCACTCAAAAGAGATACGTTCAGGCAATAGAGAAGAACGATATTGTCTTCGGCGTAGGACCGGCAGGAACGGGAAAAACCTATCTTGCAGTTGCCGTTGCGGTGTCTTACTTCAGGAAAGGGAAGGTAAACAGGCTTATTCTTACGAGACCCGCGGTGGAAGCCGGTGAAAAGTTGGGATTTTTGCCAGGAACGCTTCAGGAAAAGATAGACCCATACCTTAAACCCCTTTACGATGCTCTTTTTGAAATGATGGAGCCAGAAAAGGTAAACGCTCTTCTTGAAAGGAACGTTTTTGAAATAGCGCCTCTTGCCTACATGCGGGGAAGAACGCTGAACGATGCTTTCATAATTCTTGATGAAGCTCAAAATACAACGAGAGAGCAGATGAAAATGTTTTTAACGAGGTTGGGGTTCGGTTCAAAGGTAGTGATAACCGGCGACGTTACTCAGATAGACCTTCCTTCAAAAGAGCGTTCGGGACTGGTAGAAGCGTTGAAGATATTGAGAGGCATAGATGGAATAGAAATTGTAGAATTTACAAGGCAGGACGTAGTTAGACACAGACTCGTTCAGGAGATAATAAGGGCTTATGAAGAACATGAAGCAAGAACAGAAGGATAGGTATCAAATATACGGTTTTATCCTGCTGGCGGCAGTAGTTGTAACTATTATTATGTTGCCTTTCAGCATTGTTAACGTTCCCTCGTTAAAACCTGGGCAGGTAAGTCCTACAAACATTCGTTCTCCTTATACCTTAAAAATTAAAGATATTAAGGCAACTCAGAAATTAAAAGAGGAGAGTAAACGAAAAGTTCTACCTGTATTAAAGTATGTTTCGATTGAAAATCAGGTGATTAAAAACGTTGAAGACATCGGTAATTTTACGGACAATGAAAAGAAATATCTTAAGGAAATTTTAAAACTTTACTACAGGCGGGGAATTGTTGACCAAATACCTGAAGGTTACAGCAAAGTAAAAGTATTGACGAAAAACGGTGAGAAAGTTGAGGATGCAGCCAAGTTTATAAGGTTAAATCATGTTAGAAACTACCTCAAACAGGATTTGTCACAGTTTGTAGGTGAGAAAAGAGCGGGAGAAATAGCTGAGAAGATAGAAAAGTTAGTAAAGCCCAACTACGTTTACCAGAAAGAACTGACGGAAACCCTTTGGTCTGAAGCAGAGAGTAAAGTTAAGCCTGTTTACATAACCTTGAAAAAGGGAGAAGTTGTAGTTAGAAAGGGGGAAAGGGTTACTCCCGAAGTGGCAGCAAAGATTAAGCTTATAAGGGAGGAAAAGGAGAAGGGTAGAGGAATAAACAAGTATCTGGCTTTAGGAGTTTTGTCTCTCATACTGTTCTATCTAATTGTTAAACTGTATAAAGTGGTTAATCCTTCGGCTTTTAACGTTAAAAATGTTCTTTTCTCTTTTTTTGTTGTAACTTTGGACATATTTCTCATAAGGGTGTTTACCTATCTGGCAAAGCTGATAGTGGAAAGTCTAAATCTGCCGTTGAACGAACATTTGCTTTACGTTCCCATTGTTACTTCTACAATTTTTGCTTCTATGTTTATTACCAAAAAAGTGGCGTTAATTCATATTTTCCCGGTTTCTATACTTCCATCTTTTCTCTTGCCCAAGCCTGAGCTTTTTATCGTTCCAATGGCGATTGGGGGGATTTTTTCCTGCTTTGATTCGCGAAGGTATAGAAGCAGAGAGATGATATACAAGAGCGCCTTTACTATGGGATTTTTCCTCTCCTTGCTTCAGGAGATGCTTCTTGTTTACTATTACGGTTTAACTTTTAAGCCGGAAAACGTTGCTTTTCCTATTCTTTCCATGATAGGAGCGGGAATTGCAGCTGTAGTAGTTAACGGTTTAAGCCCTCTGCTTATTAACATCTTTAAGTTTACAACCGATATGGTTTATATGGAACTTATTAACCTTAACCACCCACTTTTAAGGAAGTTGGTTTTAAAGGCTCCCGGAACTTACAGTCATTCCGTTATGGTTGCGACCCTTGCTGAGGCTGCAGCAGAAACGATTGGTGCTAATGCCCTTTTGGCGAAAGCTGGGGGCTTGTTTCACGATATAGGGAAACTTAAAAATCCTCAAGCTTTCATAGAGAATCAAACGAACGGCATCAATATTCACGACAAATTACCGCCCGAAAAGAGTGCTGCGATACTGCGTTCCCACGTTGAGTATGGAGAGGAATTGGGGAGAAAGTATAACCTGCCTGAGAAAGTTATAGATATCATAAAGCAGCACCACGGGACGAAGCTGATGAAGTATTTTTATCATAAAGCTAAAGAGTTATACGGTGATAAGGTTGATGAGAAAAAATTCAGATATCCAGGACCCAAACCTCAGTTTAAGGAAGCAGGAATCGTTCTTTTGGCTGATACCGTTGAAGCTGCGGTTAGGTCTATGAAGGATAAAGATTTCGATTTGGATGAAGTTATACATAAGCTCATAATGGATGAAATTGAAGATGGGCAGTTAACCCAGAGCGGTCTCTCTTTAAGGGATATAGCTTTGATTGAAAAGGTTTTCAAAAAGGTTCTTTCTGGGATATACCACAACAGGATTGAGTATCCGGAAGAGGAAAACGGAGGGAAGAATGGAAGAAGTGGGTAAGATGTTGGTGTATGGGGGGATTTTTCTCATAGTTGTGGGACTTCTTATTATTGGGCTTTCAAAGGCAGGTGGTGGATTTCCCATTGGAAGGTTACCCGGAGATATATACATAAAGAAGGATAATTTTGTCTTTTATTTTCCCATTGGAACGAGCCTGTTGATTAGTTTTCTTCTGTCGGCTATTTCTTTCCTATT
>JAMOPR010000206.1 GCA_027064485.1 Desulfurobacteriaceae bacterium
TAATTTCAACCACTATTTTTGGACTCACTGCTCTTTTCAAGTAGTTCTCTCAATTTAACGGCATTAAGTGCTCCCATCCCTTTTGTTGTGTTGTTAAAAAAACACAAAATATCTTCAGAATCAACAGCAAAAATTTCATCTGCAAAAGATTTAAGCTCTTCATCGGTATAGCTATCACTGTAAAGCTTCCTTTTACCGTGAAACCTAAAATAAGCCGTTTTTTGCGAAAAAATCCCTCCTTGCCACCACCTTTTATAAGGCGGTGAATCTATCCTGCAAACAATAAACCCATTATTTTTCAACCAACTTCTATAATTTTCCCACTCGTTCGCTCTTAACTCAAAAACAACTCCAATCTCATCAAAAGCCTTCCTTACTTTCAGCAGAAAATCCCGATTTTTATCAGACGGTTTAAAAGAAGCCGGAAACTGAGCAAGAAGACAGTAAAGTGAATCACCTAAAATCTCCTTAGCCTTCAAAAACGCCGATACGTTCTCTTCGCTCAAATTTCTGTAATGAGTTACGCCTCTGTAAAGTTTAAAAACAAATACCAATCTATCAGAAAATTTTCTGTAATTCCTTATAGTTGAAGGAACTGGAAGCCTGTAAAAGGTAGAGTTGACCTCAAGACCGTTTAACCTACCGGTATAAATCTCCAACCATTTTGAAGGGGAAGCCTCGGAGGGATAAAAAACACCCTTCCAGTCGTAATAGAAAAACCCGCTCGTCCCAACAATTGTCACAACTTACCGCTTAATAAGATTAAGCATCTCCCTAACCCTTCTGCCTACGCTCCTTGCAGTTTCAATTCCCCAATCGTCAATCTCAAACTTTCCATCAACCTGTTTTGCAACAGCAACACCGCCAAAGTGGGCAGTAGGAGAAGAATCGGCAACCAAAATCATTCCGTGAATTAAAGCCCAAGCATGAATAGCCTGCAGAGTATGCTCCTGTCCGCCGTGCTTCGTGGCACCAACGGCAATGGCAGCACATACCTTATCTTTCAAATCCCAGTTAACCCTCAAAGTTCTTGACCGGTCAAAAAGGCTCTTCAGCATTCCCGTTATAGAACCGAAATAAACCGGAGAACCCACTATTATTGCGTCAGCTTCCTTCATCTTTTCGGCAATTTCTTGATAGCCGTCTTTTACCACGCAAATTCCGCCGTTTTTCTTACAGGCGTTGCACACCTTGCAGTAAGCAATCTCGTAATCGCAAAGGGAAATTATCTCTGTCTCAAAATCTTCAAGTTCTTTCATCGCCTCTTCCAACAAAAGAAGCGTAGAACCTTTCCTGTGAGAACCATTTATTCCTAAAACTTTCATTACATTCCTCCCTGCTCCTCAACAACATAGTTAATAAGCGTTCCAATACCTTCAATTTCAACTTCCACCCTGTCACCTTCTTTCAAAGGTCCAACGCCCGGCGGCGTTCCGGTAGCTATAACATCACCCGGCAGAAGCGTCATTATTTTAGATACAAAGGATACAAGTTCAAACGGAGAAAATATCATGTCAGAAGTATTACCCTCCTGTTTAACTTCACCGTTTACTCTTGTCGTTATTTTCAGGTTCGTCGGGTCAACGGAAGTAGAAATCCAAGGTCCATAAGGCGCAAATGTATCAAAAGATTTAGCCCTTGTATATTGAACGTCTTTTTGCTGTAGGTCCCTTGCCGTAACGTCGTTAAAGCAGGAATAGCCTAAAATGTAATCTTTTGCTTCTTCTGGAGAAACGTTCCTACAACGCCTGCCTATTACTACGGCAAGTTCACCTTCATAATCTACCCGTTGAGACATCTCAGGAAGAACGATTCTCATCTTATTC
>JAMOPR010000207.1 GCA_027064485.1 Desulfurobacteriaceae bacterium
TCTTATATAAACTGAACAACCGGCAAATCTCCAATTTTATAGTTCAGTATAATTACATCCGGCTTTTCTGTATGAGCAAGGTTTATGGCTTCTCTGTAGGTATACGCATGAACAACATCTATTCCCCTGCTGGAGAGAATTTTTTCGTAAAACAAATGCCACGTCTTTTTATCGTCAGCATATAAAACTTTCATTTTTAACTCCTTTTAATCATTTCTTTTAAATCGTTAAGTAGGAGAACTAACTCTTTAGCCGTTAGCGTTTGTCTGTCAATATCCTTCAATATGGTATCCATTTCTTCTTTTTTCAAACAATCAGCAAGAATAGATAGTTCATCTTTTAAAAGAGTGACGTTAATCTCCCTTGCAAGACTAATGGCGGAATCAATGGAAGAGGCTATATCTTTAAGATTGTTTAAAGAAGATTTTTCCTCCTTTGAAAGAATTAAAGACTGTAAGTCATTTCTTATTATCAGTAGGTTGTCTTTTACCTGCATAAGAAGGGAATTATCAAAGTTGGGATACGAAAGTTTAAAATTTTTCAAAGCTTCCAATGCACTTTCCAAAGCCTTTCTGCTACTTTCCGTTAATCCTACCTTCTCTATTTCCCTTTTTAACTCTTCAAAACTCGAAAGTAGCTCTTCAACTTCTCTTTCAACAGAAGACAACAATTGCTGATTTAACCGCTCACCTTTTTCTTTTAAATCGCTCAAAGTTTCTTCAATTCTTTTTGTCAGCACTTCAACTTTAGGAGCAATGTCTTCAACAGGTTTTGGAGATAGCTTTTTTTCTCCGCCTGTAGTAACCTTTGCTAAAGTTATCCCTGTCACAATTCCTATAAATCCAAAAACAGCCGCAACAACAGCAGTTATCAATCCCCAATCCATTTCTATTCCTCTAAATAAAGTAATTTGATTCAAGAGTAAGTATATCGTAAATCTTCCCCACCGGTAAACCCATAACGTTAAAATAGTCACCATCTATTCGTTCTATAAAAATTGCTCCTATACCCTGAATACCATAAGCACCTGCTTTGTCTAAAGGTTCCCCCGTGTCCACATACCATTCAATCTCTTTTAAAGACATTCTTTTAAATTTAACTTCAGTTTTTTCTAATCCAGAAACCAATTTTCCATTTGGGAAAAGCAGGGCAAAACCGGTAATAACGGTATGATAGTTAGAAGATAACTTCTTTAAAAACTCAACAGCTTCTTTTTTGTCAGAAGGTTTACCTAAAACTTCTCCGTTGAGAACAACTATAGTATCCGCTGCAAGGATAATCTCATCAGGCTCTGCTTTATCCCTAACGGAAAGAGCTTTAAGCTCTGCATTCTTTATTGCAGTCTCTTCAGGCGTTGGATAAATTCTTTCTTCAGCATCAGAAGGAACAATTCTCAATTTAAATCCAACCATCTGCAGAATTTCTTTTCTCCTTGGAGAAGAAGAAGCCAAAAGTATTTTAAATCTATCAATCATTTATCACTCCTAAAGCTTTAAGCATTTCTCTTGCAGCCTGCTGTTCTGCAGCTTTTTTAGATTTGCCTTTGGCAACGGTAGTTATCTCGTTTACTCTACACTCTACGGTAAAGGTTTTATCGTGTTCGGGACCTTCCGACTTTAAAAGAGTATAAACGGGAATAAGTTTGTATTCTTTTTGTGTAATTTCTTGAAGGTAGCTTTTAAAATCTTTATAGGTAACTGCCGAGTTTAAAATATCCCAAAGTTTATCGAGAAATTTCTCTTTAAACACTTTCTTTGCTGTTTCAAAGCCACCGTCAAGGTAAATGGCACCAAAAATGGATTCAAAGACGTCGCAGAGGAGGG
>JAMOPR010000208.1 GCA_027064485.1 Desulfurobacteriaceae bacterium
TGAGTCCGTATAAGTCGTTTATTTTGGCGAAGTCTTCTATATCTATGGAAAATACGGCGAAGTTTTTCCCTTCTTTAATGAGTTGGTTGATGTGGATTATTACCAATTTTTTGTTTGCGTGGTTTAATCCAAGGCTTACAGAAGAACAGTCAAGTTCGGAAACGATGAGTATGCAGTTTTTTTGGGTTTCTCGGAACAAAATCATGTATGGGGAATTTTTGAAGCTTTTAATGATAAGAGAAACGGGGCACAGGAACTTTTTTTGACTTTCTAAAAAGGAGGCAATTTCTGATGGAATCCCTTTTGGGAACTCTTTGTCTATAAAAAAAACTTCAAAGTTTTTGGAGGCTATTTGGAATTTCCTTTTCAGGGTTTCTATCGCTTCTTTTTCAGGGAGCAGTGCTGAAAGCTCTAACAACTCCAAAATGTATGACTCTTGAAGGTATTCCATACATTCGGATGATTCGGCAATTTCTTCAGAAATAAGTATCTTCCATTCCATCTTTATATCCGATTTTTTAAAGAGATTTGTTAGAATACTTGCAAAAAATATTTTACACTAACCGTTAGATTGATGCAATATTTTGTAACGTTAAGGTTAAGAGATGTTTAAAACTGTAGATGAATCCTTTTGATTTTTTTCTCCTTTAAGGATTCCGGGATGGTGGAAAGCAGGTCGCTGTTCCTTATCTCTTCTGGGTCTTTGATGCCGTTCAGGTTTATGAGGTAAAAACCGTTTTTCTCTCCGTAGATAAAAGTTTCGTCTAAAACAAAGCCGCAGAGCAAGAGCTCTTTTCTTTCGATTTTTTCTGAAAATTCGGGTATGGAGAGGAGCTTTTCTATTTGAACGTCTATGTTGATTTCCATAAGGGCTGCTTTTCTGCTTTTTTCGTCTCCTTCGTAGAGGGATAGTATTATGTCTGAGTTTTCCTCGTAAATTTTCTTAAGCAGTTTAAACTCTACTTCCGATGCCTGAAATTCAAAAGAGATAAATTTTTCAAGGTCGAGGGCTGAAGAACCAGCAATGGCTACTAAGGGAACAGATAGTTCTTCAACGGCGTAGTATATTGAAGTAAGGTTTGGGAATGCCTGAACGGCTGAATTGGCAATGATGTAGCTTTCCGGGAATAGAGAAGATAATCGCCACACGATGGAAGAAGTTGTTACTATGCAGCAGTCGGGATGAGAGGGAGTTTCTTTAACTGTGCAATCCCTTAAGAGCAGTTTTTCTATTACCTTTACTGCTTCCATTAAATCTCTCTCACTTCAACGGTGTTTTGCAGGGTATCAAGTATAGCAAAAGTGGATTTTCCCGTTAGATAACCGCACAGTTCTCCCGGATTTATGATTTGACAGTTGTTTACTGCTCTTATATCGATTTCGTGGGTGTGACCATATAGGACGTAGTCGAAGTCACCAGATTTTGCAAGGCTTTCTACGAATAAAGGTTCGTGCATTATGGCAAACTTTTTGTTGTCTATGGTTTTAAGGGCAGGAGGTTTTTCTATGAGTCCGCCGGAGGCGGATATCAATCCTGCAATTTCCCCGTCGTTGTTGCCGAAAACTCCTAAAAAATCACATCTTAGTTTTGAAAGTAGTAATTTTATTGAGAATGGAGAAATAAAGTCACCACAGTGAATTACAAGGTCAATACCTTCAGTGTTTACTGCTTCGGCAAATTTTCGGATTTTTTCTAAATTATCGTGGGAATCGGAAACTACTGCTATTTTCACGGCTGTTCTCCCGATTATGTTGTTAAGTATAATAATACATCTGTTGAAATATGTGTGGAAGCAAAGATGTCGAAGTTCAGACAGAAGGTG
>JAMOPR010000209.1 GCA_027064485.1 Desulfurobacteriaceae bacterium
GTCCTGAATAATTACGGCAGCCGTAAGATGCATTGCAGAAACCAAACATAACCCTTCTTTTATTTGTGATTTCCTTACGGCTTCCTTAACTTTATCAGTTATTCTTATTAAATCTCTGCGTTTTTTCGTGTTGAAAAGTAGATATTCTGTGTAACTTTTCATTTCCTTCCTCTAAAGCTTTATGAGTTTTTTTATAAACTCTTTCCAGTTTCCAAAAGGAACTTCTGTATAAGAAATTACAGGCAGAAACTTCGGATTTAGAACGTAAACCCACGCTTCAACGAAATCATTCATAGGGATTAACCTTACGAATTTTCTCTTTCTAAAGAAAAAGCTCTTTTCGGGAAAATCCTCCCACACCTCCTCAAACACATCAATAGCGGCTAACGTTAAAGAATCTACCCTATAAACTTCTCCAAAAACCTCACCTTCTCCTTCAACAGCGGCAGGGAAACCGTCTTCAATGTGGAGCAGTTTCGCACCGTAAAGAACACCGTGGGACACAAATTCCGAATCCATCAAAAATGCATGAGCAGAGAATCCAGACATCAACGTTCCATAAACAAAAAGCAACTCTATCGGATTAAACGTCAAGATTTCTTACCTCTTTAGCAAACTTTTGTATAAATTCCCTTCTCGGTTCTACCTTATCTCCCATCAGCACCGTAAACACTTCGTCTGCTTGAACAGCGTCTTCTATAGAAACCTTTAATAGCGTTCTGTTTTCTGGATTCATAGTCGTTTCCCACAACTGCTCAGGGTTCATTTCTCCTAAACCCTTATACCTTTGAATGTATATACCTTCTTTTCCGCATTTTAATAAGAAATTAAACAACTCCTCCAGCGTTTCAAATTCCATTTGCTCCTTCCTAACAACCTTATACGGAGGCTCGCCCAAAATTTCTCTTATTTTCTTTTTAAAACCTCTTGCCTGTTTGTAGATATCAAGCATCAGCAAGTCTTCGTTGATTTCAACGGTTTTGTTGAGATATTTATCTATGGGAACGTGACACAAGATTTTGAAGGAACAATGTTCTTTATCTTCTACTATTTCAAATTCTGTTCCCTCAAGGGATTTGGGTAGTGCTTTTTTAAGTGATTCAACTAACTTTTCCACTTTTTCCTGTGAATACAAATCTTTATATTCTGCCCCAACTCTCAGCAGAGCGTTTATAACGTCCCTATCTCTTTTTCTTGATAGAACGGCTACCAGATTCTCTAACTTCAAAAGGTCGTTAACGATTTTCTCTGCAGTTTCTCTGTCCAATTCTTTTCCATCTTTATCTAACAACTTCGCGGAATCAAGAGCAAAGAGAAGAATCACTCTGTCCAGTTCATCGTCCGTTTTGATATACATCTCCTTTTTGCCCTTTTTCAATCTGTAAAGGGGTGGTTGAGCAATGTAGAGGTGTCCTCTTTCAACAATTTCGGGAAACTGACGGAAGAAAAAGGTCAGTAAAAGCGTTCTGATGTGCGCTCCGTCAACGTCAGCGTCCGTCATTATGATAATTTTGTTATACCTGAGTTTGCTTATATCAAACTTGTTACCGACACCTGTTCCCAGTGCTGTTATTATCGTTTTTATCTCATCGTTTGAAAGAACTTTTTCTATTCTTGCCTTTTCAACATTAATAATCTTACCTTTAAGAGGAAGAATAGCTTGAAATCTTCTGTCTCTTCCCTGTTTTGCGCTTCCGCCTGCAGAATCTCCCTCAACCAAGAAAAGTTCCGTTTTTTCAGGGTCTCTTTCCGAACAGTCTGCTAACTTTCCGGGTAGAGAAAATTCCTCTAAAGCGCTTTTTCTCCTCGTTAGTTCT
>JAMOPR010000210.1 GCA_027064485.1 Desulfurobacteriaceae bacterium
TCTGTTTTAGTAGAGTTTGCCATGTTTCCAACAGATAAAGGAGAAAGTGTAAGTAGTTATGTATCAAGAATAATAAAGTTTATTGACGAGAGCGGTATCCCTTACAAGCTCACACCTATGGGAACTATTTTTGAAACGGAAACGATAGAAGAAGCTCTTAAAGTTTTAGAGCAAGCTTATAAATTATTAGAACCTGACTGCAACAGAGTTTACTGCACGGCAAAATTTGATATAAGAAAAGGAAGAAAAAACCGATTAGAGCAAAAAATTAAATCAGTAGAAAAGAAAATCGGTAGAGAAGTTAAAAAGTAGTTTCAAGAGTCCTATATTTTAATAAGGAGCAGGGCGAAGGGTCGCTGGAAGGGAATACCTTCCAGAGGAAAGTCCGGGCTCCACAGGGCAGGGAGCTGGCGTTAAGCCAGGTAGGGGTGACCCTACGGAAAGGACCACAGAAAACAAACCGCCACCTAAAAGGTGGTAAGGGTGAAAAGGTGGTGTAAGAGACCACCGCTTTCCCTCGCGAGAGGGAAAGGCACGGTAACCCCCTCCCGGAGCAAGGCTAAATAGGCTGGCGCTTGAGGGTTGCCCGCCCGATGCCAGCGGGTAAGCCGCATAGATAAATGACCCTTTTAAACAGAACCCGGCTTACGTCCCTGCTCCTTGCTACCCTTTTACAATTTTTACGTAAACTTTCCTATTCCTCGGTCCATCAAATTCACAAAAGTAAATTCCCTGCCACGTTCCGAGCAGCAACCTACCATCCTTTACAATTACAGTTTGGGAACATCCCATAAGTGAAGACTTAACGTGAGCAGCAGAATTACCTTCAGCATGCTCATAGAAGGGCTCTATCCAAGGAACAAGCTTATCAAGCACTTTTGCAATATCTTTACGAACAGTTGGGTCAGCATTTTCATTAACGGTAACCGCTGCAGTAGTATGAGGAACATAAATTACACATATACCTTCTTCAACTCCCGACTGCGCAACAACAGCTTCAACTTGCCTGGTAATATCAATGAACTGAGTTCTGGCAGATGTTTTCAAATTAATTTCGTAAATCATTATTTCACCTCCTAAAGTTCTTCACCTACAACCCAATTATCTATTAAACGAGCATTGCCTATAAAAACTGCCAAAGCTATTAACACGCCGGGATACAACTTTTCTACAGGTTGAAGGGTTTCTCCATCAACAATTTCCACGTAATCTATTTTTTTCACTAAAGGTTCCTTATTGATAAAAGAAGTTATTTTGCTTTTCAAATCTTTTGCATTCCTTCCCCCCTTCTCATAATATTCTTTTGCCAACAGTAAGCTTTTATATAAAACCGTTGCCGCTGTTCTTTCTTCTACTGAGAGATAAACATTTCGAGAACTCATTGCAAGTCCATCAGGTTCTCTTACTATAGGACAACCCACTACTTCTACGGGAAAATTCAAATCTTTCACCATCCTCTCAATAACTTTTAACTGTTGATAATCTTTTTTCCCAAAGTAAGCCCTATCGGGCATAACGATGTTAAACAGCTTAGATACTACCGTAGTTACTCCTCTAAAATGTCCTGGTCTTTTAGCTCCACAGAGACCTTCAGTAAGATTTAAAACTTCCACGTAGGTAGAAAATCCCTCTGGATACATCTCTTCCACGCTGGGAATAAACAGAATATCTACCTCTTCTTTCTCAAGTAAAGATTTATCTCTTTCCACATCTCTTGGATACCTTTCAAAATCCTCTCCTGGTGCAAACTGTGTTGGATTTACAAATATACTCACAACAACAACATCATTCTCCTTTCTGGCTCTTCGAACAAGG
>JAMOPR010000211.1 GCA_027064485.1 Desulfurobacteriaceae bacterium
AAAGAGTAAGGGAAGATTTATACAAAGTTATTCCTGAGATTAAAGCTACCATATCCCTGTTTGAGTCTTTGGAGTATCCTGAGTTTAATAACCCCCACGAAATAGAAATGTGCATAGAGGCGGAAGATTTCCTTTCCCTTGCCGATAAAGTTTATATTTCTGATGGAACGGTATTTACAAAGCACGAGTATGAACTCTTTGTAGAGGAGACTGTTTCAGACTATTCTATGGCTAAAAAGTCTACTGTTAAAGGTAAACCATTCCTCATAGGTCCTCTTGCAAGGGTTAATCACTACATTGATAGATTTTCCATTAAGTCCGATGTTGAGAATTTGAAAATTAAGTTTCCTTCTTCCAACTCTCTCCACGCTAACGTTGCTCGTGCTTTAGAGATGCTTGAGGCGGCGTTTATAGGTTTAAGGGCTGTCGATGAACTTATCTCTTCTTCACCTTTCGAGGGAAGGGTTAAAGTAACACCTAAGAAGGGAACGGGCTGTGGAGTTAAGGAAGCCCCAAGAGGAACTCTGTTCCATAAATATACTTTTGACGATACTGGTAGGTGCGTTGCAGCCAACATTATTACGCCTACCGCTCAACTGCAGTCGGTAATAGAGAAAGATTTAAGGGATTTAGTAGAAAAGAATCCCAACGTTGAGGATGATAAGTTGAAAAAACACGCAGAAATACTTGTTCGTGCTTACGACCCATGAATTGCCTGTTCTGTCCACCAGTTTGGTGGAAATGAGGAGAACCTTTTAAGCATAGTTAGGCTTTAAGTAGAAAGCATTTTTCTCTTATAGAAAGCCCGGGAAGACAATTCCCGGGCTTTTTTATTTTGTTAATTTTTTGTTAAAATTCCCTCTACTTTTGAATGTGTGGATTTTTATAAACTTATTTTTTGTTTCTTGTTAATTTGTTTAATAAACATAATTTTATGTTTATTTGGAGGTAGGGAAATGGGTTTATCCGAACTTGTTTTTGGTCTTATCGTTTTACCTTGGATATTAGCGTTGCTGGTTTTCTTTTCCTCTTCTCATCGTTTTAGACAGATTCTTACTTTTCTTTCTTTACCCTTTTTATCTCTTATGGCTTTTTTAGTTTGGAATTCAGAAGCACTACCCGTTTTTGTAGAAACTCCTCATTGGATTGACGGTGCAGTAACTGTTTTTGATTTTTTACTTTTGTTTTATTTCCTTTATCAAGGAATAAAGTTTAAAAGTTTGTTAGTTTCTGCATTGGCTGCGGCTCAGATTTTCCTTTTAACTTGGGTTTTAAAGGTTCTTCCTTTTTCCTCTACTCCTCCAATTTACGTGGACCGTTTGACGGCTTTTATGTATTTGATAGTTGCTACGGTTGGTTCAATTATCTGTATCTATGCTACCAAATATATGGAACAGGAAAATTTAGATAGAGAAAACCGTTTTGTTGCCATACTTTTGTGGTTTTTGGGTGTTATGAACTTTGCAGTGTCGGTTAACAATATTGAATGGTTTTTTGCACTTTTCGAAACAACAACCCTTGCTTCATACATTTTGATTAGATTTCGCTGGGATGAAATTTCTGTAAGGAATGCCATTCAAGCTCTGTGGATGAATCAGATTGGTGGAATAGCCATTCTTTTGGGAATTCTCTTTGCCGTTAAGTATTACGGAGTATATGCCTTTACAGACATACTAAAGATTCACCCTACAACTATCTCTATGGTTCCTTTGGGATTTTTGGCTATTTCTGCTCTCGTTAAAGGTGCTCAAATGCCCTTTCACAGGTGGCTTTTAGGGGCTATGGTAGCACCTACT
>JAMOPR010000212.1 GCA_027064485.1 Desulfurobacteriaceae bacterium
TGTCTAAGATGTTCATGTAAGGTTCTGTTGACTTTATTACGCCTTCAACTTTGACTATTGCTATTTTTCCTTTGTAAGAAAAGCCGCTTACCTTTAAAGCAGCTAAAAAAGAAATTGTTGATAGGAAAACAATCGCCAGTATTAATGCTACTACCTTTTTACCTTTCATTTTTTTCTCCTACGTTAAAATGGGTTTTGAAGAATTTGTGGTGGAGGTGTGGGGGGATTTTTTCTAAAAGTTCTCTGTTTTGCAAGTTTCCTTCTGGCAAAGCAAAACCGGCTTCTTTAGATAGTTTTTCCATAAATTTTAACCTTTCTGCTTTTGCAACGATTGAAGCTGCTGCAACTACTATGTCTTTTTCGTCAGCTTTGGGAATAACTTCTATTTCTTTGTTAGGAAACTTTTCTTTCAGTTTTTTTTCAAACGTTTTGCTGAATTTGTCAACAATTATCTTTTCTGCTTTAAACTTTTTGATTAGTTTGTCTATGAGTTTTAAATAGGCTTCTTCCATGAGTCTGTTGGCGTTTTTGTATTTTTCATAAAGTTCGTTGTATTTCTGCGGCGTTATTACGGAAACCGCTCCGTGACAGACCTTTTTGATTTCATCGGCTAACTTTAGGATTCTTTTCTTCGTGAGTTTTTTTGAATCTTTTACCTGCATTTCAATCAGTTTGTTGATTGCGTTTTCGTCTCCGTAGATGCAGGCTAACACTAAAGGACCTACAAATTCGCCTTTACCTGCTTCGTCGCAACCTATTCTCGGGGTTCTATCGGTTTCTCTGCTCACTAAAAAGGCTACAAGTTTTTTAGCTTCTTCGGTTTCTTTTCCGCCAAAAACGATAGAGCCGGAGTTGTAAATTGTTATTATGGAGTTGTCTAACCTTAGACGGGAGAGGGCATAGGGTGGGGGATTTTCCTCTCTTGCTCCTAATTTTTTAAGTTCACTAATCAAATTTTGTAGTTTTTCTCTTTCCAATTTCATTTCGTCCTGCTTTATTTCTTTTTAAGAGAGGGAATTGTTACATCGAGTCCTACGCCTGCTTCCAAACCGTAATAGCTGTTATATCTTGTTTCGAGGAAATATTTGTCGTTTAGGAAGAACTGTAAACTGCCTCCGTATTCTGGATTTTGTCCGGTTGTTTCATATCCTGTTATTTTAAAGCGTTTTGAAAGAGTTTTTCTTACAGTAAATTTGACAACAGTTTCTCCAAACTTTGTGATGTAGGGTTCAACAGAGAAGTTCTCAATTCCTAAGTTCCTTTTTAATTTTACTTCAAAGGGTTTAAAAATTGAGGCAGTTGCATAGTAGGCTACTTGAACTGCTGGAAAGAGCTCGGAGCTTCTTTCTATTTCTTCAGGTGATGCACCTGTCATAACCAAGTTTAATATTTGCTCTTTGGTTAAAGGTGGGTCTGATGACAGAATCAGTTTCGGGTGAGAAAAGCTGCCTTTTAATCTCATGTAAACGTAATATCCAGAGATATAACTGCTTGCTAATAGGTCTATTTCTCCTTTATTTTCAGCAAGGTTTTTGATTACGCCGCTTCCGTAAACGACTTTAAAAGTTTTTCCCATGTAGTTTATCTTTCCGTTGGTTATGAAAAAGCTTCCGTTTACTACCGGCATTCCGTTTATAGTTTCCACGTTGAGTTGGGGTAAAACGCTTATTTTGGCTATAGATGTTGAGATTACTGCAGGTTCTACGAATGTCACCTTTATGTTGGTTTTGAACGGCAATTCAAATTGTTTGGATTGTTTTTTGCTTTTCTTTCCTTTATTTAGCTGTAT